>CALBOT010000138.1 GCA_937896695.1 uncultured Candidatus Nitrosopelagicus sp.
GGACGAAATAAAACTTCAAACCACATCCACGAGTCAAATAATTCCAATAATAATTGGAGATGAAAAAAAAGCAATGGAGTTTTCAAAATTTTTAAAAACAAATGGAATTTTTGCGCAAGCAATTAGATACCCAACAGTGAAAAAAAATCAAGCACGCATCAGGATTTCAATAAGCGGATGGTTATCTGATAAAGAGATAGAATATTCTATACAAATTTTAGAAAAAGCTAAAAGAAAGTTTAACCTAAAATGATTAGCGCATCATATCAAATCCACCTATTGCAGGCGAACCAACAATAACTGCACCCACTACAATGGCACCTAATACCCCTATAACGAGATAAAATCTTGGATTCATATCAAAAACTATGACATCTAGGATAAAAACTCATTTGTGTTAATGAATTTATAAAATTAATTCATAAGAAAGGTATGTCGGAAATTTCAATAGTAATTGCATTTTTTGCAGGAATTGGTTCATTTTTTGCACCGTGCATTTTACCCATGATTCCAGCATTTTTGGCATATATCTCAGGAACAACATTATCAGAAATTAAATCAAAAAATAACATTATTTCCATAAACAAATCAAATGTATTTTTCAATTCAATATTTTTTGTACTTGGATTTTCGGTAGTTTTTTCAGCATTAGGCATAGCAATAAATTCAATTTTTTATGAAAATGCAAACCAAATTGTATCAGAATTTAATCAAATAGGCGGCATAATCATCATAGGATTTGGAACGTACATGATTCTAAGCCATAAAATTCGTAGATTCAATGTGGAGAAAAAAATATTTCCAAAAAGTGCAAGTATAAGATTTCCAGTATCATTCTTGTTCGGGATGGCATTTGCAGCAGGATGGACTCCATGCGTAGGGCCAATATTAGGCACAATAATCACTCTTGCTGCAACGTCTCCCGGAATCGCATTCAATTTACTTCTTGCATATTCCGTAGGCATGGGGATTCCATTTGTAATAATGGGAGTCTTAATTTCAAAATCTAATAAAATAATTACAAAGATTGGAAAACACTTGAAATATTATACAGTTTTTTTTGGAATAGTAATTATTGTATTAGGTATACTAGTTTTTTTCAATCAGTTGGTTTTAATTGCAAGCTTTCCAATTCTAAATGAATTACTGCTGTTGAATTAAAAATGAAAAAAGATTACAAATACGCAACAATATTTTTTGCAATAATTGCAATAGGAATAATCTCTATTTCATATTTTTATGAAGAAGTAGATCTAAAAAGAAATACAACAAACGATATTTCCATAATAGATAAAACATTCTTGAGAACATCTCCTGAACTAAAAGGAATTTCAGGATACATTAACACATCTTTAGAAGAAATAGATCAGGACATTGAAGGTAAAGTTGTATTGTATGATTTTTGGACATATAGTTGCATTAATTGTATACGAACATTACCTTATCTTACAGCATGGGATGAAAAATATTCAGATGAAGGATTGTTGATAATAGGAATACATACACCTGAATTTGAATTTGAAAAAGAATATGATAATGTTGTTTTTGCAACTCAGAAATTTGGAATAGACTATCCCGTGATACAAGATAACGATAAAGAAACATGGGATGAATTTCAAAATAGATATTGGCCAAGAAAGTATATTGCAGATCATGAAGGATACATAAGATTTGATCATATTGGAGAAGGAGCGTATGCAGAAACAGAAAAAATTATTCAAACACTATTAGAAGAGAGAGCAATTGCTCTTGGAAATACATTAGAAAAGAAAGAATTGGTTGAATTAGATGAATTCAAACATACAACATTTAGAACACCAGAACTGTATTTTGGATTTAATTTCGCGGAAGGGAGAAATCAATTAGGAAATGAAGAAGGATTTTCAAAAAATCAAATAGTCACATATCAATTACCTGAAAAAATGAAACAACATTATTTCTACATGGAAGGCATATGGAAAAATAATAATGATGGAATGAAATTGGTTTCAGATTCAGGAAAAATAGTTTTGAATTTTAATGCAAAACAAGTGAACATAGTAGCATCAGAAAATGCCATATTGTATATAAAATATGATGGAAAAAATATACCAAAAGAAGTTGCAGGTAAAGACATATCATCAGACGGTACAGTTGAAATTTCAGAGCCAAGATTGTATAATTTGATAAATTCCCCAGAAGAAGGACCTCATGAAATAATTATCGAAGTTAAAAGTCCTGGTTTCGAGATTTTCACATTTACTTTTGGTTGAGTTTATTAGTAGAATCAGAGTTTACTTAAGAAAAATTGATCCATTTAGATTAATTTTTTTTAGTCGTTCTATAAAATGTCAAATTTTTTAATTTCATACATGGTATCGTTTTCAGAGAAATGGAATGTTTTGAAGAATAAGGAAACTCTGTCCCAAAAATTTATGGGTACAGTGAAACCCGATGCACCTCTAAAAAATAGATTAGAATTAGCACAGAAGAGATTACAGCAACAGATTGTAAAATTAGGAGAAACAGAAAGAAAATTAAAACAAAGAGATTCAATGTTTATGAATAAAATTATAGAAGCAACAAAAACAAACAACCAAGCTTATGCAAAAATGTATGCAACAGAACTAGCAGAAATTAGAAAAAATAACAAAACCGTCAGTAATGCAAAATTACAAATGGAACAAGTTCAAATTAGACTAAACACAGTTTCAGAATTAGGAGATGTTGTAGTAACATTAAGTCCATGTATGTCCTTAATCAAAGGATTAAGTACATCATTAGGAGGAATGATGCCAGAAGTTGCAGAATCAATGCAGGATCTATCAAGTATGCTAGGAGACATTGCAACAGGTACAACAATTACAAACGAAGGAACAATGGGAGAATTCACAACATCTAACAAAGAAGCACAGTCGATATTAGATGAAGCACAGGCAATGGTTGAAGGTCAAACTAGACAAAGTATGCCAGAACCACCAGTTAGTGGAAACAGTGTTGAAGACATTCTAAGAGAAAGAGAAGCAATCTAGTCTTTTTTCTTAATTTCTTGAAGTAATTTTTTAATTCTAGATATAGTTGGATAACTGTAACCCCGTTTTCTATAATTCTTAATCATTAATTTCCAATTATTTAATCTCCAGGTAGCTTGTTCAGCAGTAATGGAATGAACTTCATTATTGATTATACTTTTTCTACCAACTTTCAGAGTTCCAGCATCTTTTGCATCCCATCGATTTTT
>CALBOT010000139.1 GCA_937896695.1 uncultured Candidatus Nitrosopelagicus sp.
TGAAAAAATGAGACAGCATTATTTCTACATGGAAGGCATGTGGAAAAATAATAAGGATGGAATGAAATTGATTTCAGATTCAGGAAAAATTGTTTTGAATTTTAATGCAAAACAAGTGAACATAGTTGCATCTGAAAATGCCATGTTGCATATAGGATATGATGGAAAACAGATACCAAAAGAGGTTAGAGGAAAAGAAACTCCATACATTACATGTTTAGTTCGGAAGAAGGATATTAAACTAACACCTGAAGAGGCAGTTCGTCAACTATATATTCAAGTCTTAATTAATGATTATGATTATCCTGTTCAGCGCATGGAATTGGAATATGCCGTTTCATTTGGACGAGAGAAAAAACGAGCTGATATCGTAATCTTTGATAAGCAACAAACCACTTCGCCATATATAATGGTGGAACTAAAAAAACCAAAACTAAAAGACGGAAAAGAGCAATTAAAATCATATTGTAACGCCACAGGCGCTCCAATTGGAGTTTGGAGTAACGGAGATTCAATCTCATATTACCATCGTAAAGACCCAAATTATTTTGAAGATTTACCAGCAATTCCAAAATCAAATGAGAAATTATCTGACATACTTTCGGAGCGTTGGACAATTGAAAACCTGATTGAAAAAGATAAACTCCGTACAGAAAGAAAATCGCTTAAAGACCTTATTCTTGAAATGGAAGACGAGGTTTTAGCAAATGCAGGAGTTGATGTTTTTGAAGAACTATTTAAACTGATTTTCACCAAACTATTTGATGAGATGGAATCAGGGAGAAACAAAACCCGACATCTTGAATTCAGGAACTATGGTGATACAGAAACAGAATTAAAAGAGAAAATTCAAAAATTATTCGACAACGCAAAAAATAAATGGGAAGGTGTTTTTTCTGTTGATTCTAAAATTGAATTAACTGCTTCTCACCTTTCAGTATGTGTTTCTTCTCTGCAAGATGTAAAACTTTTTAATTCAAACCTTGATGTTGTGGACGATGCTTTCGAGTATCTTATCAATAAGAGCAGCAAAGGAGAGAAAGGTCAATATTTCACACCACGTTTTGTGATTGACATGTGTGTAAAAATGTTAAATCCGCAGCCAGAAGAAACAATGATTGATACCGCTGCAGGAAGTTGTGGTTTTCCTGTGCATACCATTTTTCATGTATGGGAACAGATTCTGAAGGAAAAAGGACTGGATAAAAGTCACTTGTTTACATTGGAAGAAAAACCTGTTGAATGTACCGATTACGTAAATAATAAAGTGTTCGCCATTGACTTTGACGAAAAGTCAGTCCGTGTTGCAAGAACTTTAAACTTGATTGCTGGTGATGGGCAAACCAACGTTTTACATTTAAATACTCTGGATTGGGAACGATGGGATGAAAAAACTGAAGATGAAGACTGGCAAGACACATATTTTGAAGGATGGAAAAAATTAAAGAAACTCAGAAACAATAAAAAGAGTAATCATGACTTTAATTTTGACATATTAATGGCTAATCCGCCATTTGCTGGTGATATTAAAGAAAGTAGAATACTAGCAAAATATGAACTTGGGAAAAAACCAAATGGAAAATATCAAACCAAAGTAGGGCGTGATATTTTATTTATTGAACGCAATTTAGATTTCTTAAAACCAGGCGGACGAATGGCAATTGTTTTACCACAAGGTCGATTCAACAATTCATCCGATAAAAATATTCGTGATTTTATTGCTGAACGTTGCAGAATACTCGGAGTTGTTGGTTTGCACGGAAATGTATTTAAACCACATACAGGCACAAAGACTTCTGTGTTGTTGGTGCAAAAGTGGGACGATAAACTATGCCCAAAAATAGATGATTATCCAATCTTCTTTGCAACTATGCAAGAAAGTAGTAAAGACAGTAGTGGTGACAAAATATATTTGCGTAAAAAAGATTTCCCTACTAAATTTTTGGTTAAGCCAGAAGCTGCTGAACTAATTCAGGGAGAAATTGAATTAAAAGACAGTGTTGTACATTATGTAAGCACACCAAAAGACTTGGACGAATTTGTTTTAGACACCCACGACCACTTGATTGTAAAACACGACTTGTTTAATCACGGCGGGTTAACACAAGATGGCATTGCTGAGGCATTTTTAGAATTTGCTAAAAAAAATAAAATAAGTTTTTTAGCTTTAGAATATTCTGGTCATGGAAAATCATCAGGAAAATTTATTGACGGTAACATATCTAAATGGACTAAAGAAACATGCGCGCTAATAAAAAGAATAATCAAAAAAAATAAGATAATTTTGATTGGTTCTAGCATGGGTGCATGGATTGCTTTAAATCAATTTAAGTTTTTCAAAAAACAAATTATTGGCTTTGTAGGCATTGGCTCAGCTCCTGAATTTTTAGAAAGACTTATGTGGAATAAATTTTCTAGCAAAATAAAGAGGCAATTAATAAATGAAAGATCTTATTCATTTAATCATGGGAGCTTTGAATATAATATTTCATATGATCTAATCAAAGATGGAAGAAAAAATAAAATTTTTAACAAAATTTTTAATAACAAAATATTTCTTACAATACTACATGGAAAAAAAGACGACGTTGTTCCGATTTATATTTCAAGAAAAATTATGAAAGTTTTTAAAAATGCAAAAAAAAAATTAGTAATTGTGAAAAATGGAGATCACAGTTTATCATCAAAAAAATGGCTCAATATACTAATCAAAGAATTAGATTTAATTATTTAACTTACTTCTTTTATTGTCTTCTTCAAACTAATTGGATTATCAAGTTTGTCTAACATTTCTTTTGGACAAACTTGTACAAAATTTTTTATTTCTTCCTCAAAATTTGTAATTATATTTTTTGAAAGTAATGAATTTGTTTCCTCTGAATGTTCTACAATTAATTCTTTTAAAAACCTAATCCAATATCTGGTTCTACCTTTTGCCACACAAC
>CALBOT010000140.1 GCA_937896695.1 uncultured Candidatus Nitrosopelagicus sp.
TGATACCTATTTCTCTAGCAAATTGTTCGTTGTCTAGAACTTTTTGTCTATATTCGGAATTTTTCAAACATTGACTAAACTCATCCAAATTCAGTCCCACATCTCTTGCAAATCCCTGTAGTACGTTTTCTGTAATCCATCCTGTGTTTTCACCTCCCCAATTGTTGTACAATGTATCGTGGTATTCCCAAAACTTGTTTTGTTTTTGTGCGCAATATGATGCCTCTGAAGCCAATATGGATTGTTCACCATTTAATGGAAAATCCTTGTAGATGAAATTTACATTTGCCGTTTTGATATATTCTTGATTAATTTTTTTCATTGTTTCATCGTGAAACTTGTAACAAAAAGTGCATTGGTAATCTCCAAATTCTACTATTGTGATCTTGGCATCAGGATTACCCAGCATCGTAGAACCTTGTATTAGATTTTCTTTATTCAAAATTGATAATTCGTCTGAAGATTTTTCGAGATTACTAGTTAATCCCAAGCCGATAACAATTCCAATTATTATTGGGATTGCCAAAAAATAGATCTTCATAACATGGAATGTTTTCAATTACTTTAAATATATTGTATTTATCAAAAAATCATGTCTCAAACACAGACTACAATTACCACATCTGGAATATCTAAAACAGCTATTGCAGTTTTAGCACTTGTATTTGGCTTTGGTTTGTTTGTAGTAGGCTTTGATCAAGGACATATCTTCAGTACAGTTATGGGAGAACAAGCCTTTGATGAAATGTTTATTCATGAATTGACCCATGACATGAGACATGCTGCAGGTTTTCCTTGCCATTAACTTATTCCACATCTTCATTCTAAATTCTAAGAATATGTATTGACTCTTAAATAATCTTAAACATTTCAACATGTATGGCAAAAAGAGTAACTTTACCTCAATTAAAAAAATATGATGTTACTCAGAAGGTTATTGAAATGCTAGCTGATGCTGAATCTCGTGCAATTATCTTCTCAATAATTAGGAAAGGAAAAACTGCTGCAGAATTGTCTGAAAAACATAAAATTCCTCTAAGTTCAGTCTACAAAAAAATCTCTGATTTGGAAGAACTTACCTTGATACAAGTTGACAGTTGGCAAATTTCTGAAAAAGGTCGAAGATTCAAAGTTTACCGAAGTCGAATTAAAGATGCCGAGATAAGTATAAAAAAACCTGAAGCGTCATTAACCTTGACTCCTAATGACAACAAATAATGAAAAAAAAAGTATTGTTCGTGAAGCCTTACCTAAACCAAACATCTTACAATTAAGTGAATATGATATCACTCAAAAAATTATGGATTCTTTGACAAATACATGTCATCGTTCAGTATTGTTCTCAATAATTAAGAGTTCTAAGGATGCACCAAAGATAGCTGCCGAATTAAACATATCCTTATCTGCAGTTTACAAGACTCTTGTAAAATTAGAAGAATTGACGTTGGTTGAAATTGACACTTTTAATTTTGTAGATGGGAAAAAAGTTAAACTTTACAAAAGTCGAATTGGAAGAGCAGAAATTACTTTTGATGGAAATGATGCAACATTACACCTCTACCCAAATAAAAATAACGAAAACTAGCATAATTCATGATTGAAATAAATCTTTTAAAATTAAATTTCCATAATAAAGAATTTTCACATGTTCGAGATATTAGAGAATCTGTTTTTCACCGTGAATTAGGAATTTCAAAAAAAGACTTATTTGATGAACAGGATGAAACGTGTGATCATTTTCTAATATTTGATGGAAAACAAATTGTTGGATCTGTAAGAATGCGTTCTATAAAAAAAATAATAAAATTAGAACGTATGGCAATTCTTAAAGATTTTAGAACAAAAAATTATGGAAAAAACTGTATTTTACAATTAAAAGAATATTATTCAAAAATTGGTTATTCCAAAATAATTTTAGATTCAATATATTCTGTAAGGAATTTTTACAAAAAATGCGATTTCATTGAAGAAGGAGAGGTATTTCAAAGAGTCGGAATTGATCACATTAGAATGACATTGACATTCTAGTTGAATTATAGAAAAATACCTATTGGTTATTAAGTGAAATAAAATTATAAAAATTATGAATGCAGAACTTTCTACAAGTAAACTTCATGATATTGCACACATGGGAATGCGTGCAACAATTGGAGTTATTTTCATAGTTCATGGATTTGGAAAATTTGGAAATCCTGGTTTTGGTGGATGGATTTCCAGTATGGGTATTCCTGCAGAAATGCAAATTCCAATTGCATTAGCTGAATTTGTACCTGGAATTTTACTCTTAATTGGTGTTCTAACACGAATATCTGCTGCATTATTATCAATAGTAATGCTTGGAGCAATTTTCCTTGTCAAAGGCGTGACCAGTCTTACAGGCGATAGTGGTTATGAATTTGATTTAATTTTGCTTGCCGCAAGTCTAGTTGTTATTGTTAGCGGTCCTGGCAGAATATCAATTTCCCATCTAATCCAAAAGATTCCTAGAATATTACAATAATTCTAGGTGACTATTTTTTCTATTTGATTTTTTTCTTCTGCAAGTTTTACTTCTCTTGCAATTCTTTTCCCCATACTCATACTTTCATCAAATAACAATGAATAGTATGGGGAACCATCCATGTAGATGTTAGTTCCTGCAACAATTCTTGCTGAAAATTCAAACGATGTAAATTTAGCATTTTCATCATAAACACCTTCTATACAGAATGGACCATTCATCCCTGGGGCAACTACTCTTTTTGCAGCTTCTACAAAATTCTCACCCATTGTATAAACTTCATCCAATAAAGATTCTCTTAACACAAGTGGACTATTTCCAATTACGTTAAAAGATGGAACTTTTTTTGATTTTAATTGTTGTTCAGATGGAATTCTTCCTAGTCCCTCGATATCTGATTCATGTCTCTGATCAACTCCAAAGAATTCTAATTCTCCAGTTAACGGTGAGTAAAAGAATTGTAAATATGCCAATACTCCTGCTGCATATTCCTGTATGTAGAGTGTCTCATCTTTTGAAATTATTCCTTCTGAAATTAATTGATTTCTTTTTGTATTGTAATCTTCTTCATTGGCTGCCATGAAATATCCTTTTCCTCCTGCAGCTCCTTGCCGTTTGACAATTACCAATTTTTCAATATCTTTTGGTTCTGTTACTGGTTTTGGCATTGGAAGAGTTGCTTCTCTCATGAGTTTTTCTTTCATTTCTCTATCTGATTCCCATCGTAAAATCCATTTATTGCCAAAAATTGGTACGCTAATAGATTCTATCTCTTCAGAGCTCATTTGTGCAATCAATGTGCCGTGAGGAATTAAAATTGCATTTTGTTGTTTGAGTTTATCTTGTATTTCTTGCTTTAATATCTCAGAAAATTTTTCAACTATGATTAATTCATCAATA
>CALBOT010000141.1 GCA_937896695.1 uncultured Candidatus Nitrosopelagicus sp.
TACACTTTACCAAAACCATTTGGAATTGACGGTTGCACCATGGATTCTGCTGATTGGACCATTGACACTGAACCATTTTCATGTGACCATCTTGACATTTACAACTTTGCAAAAGTGAAAGAGGCTACCCCTCTATCTGAAGTTGCATTAACTCATGTAAGTATACTTCCATATGAGAAACCAGATGTTGACGAATTAAATGAGTTAAATGACGACATTGCTACATATGAAAGACTTGTAATAACTGAAGAACAGCGCATTGAAAGAATGGGATATGAAATAACTAAAGAAAATATGAGTGAGCATTCTTTCAAATATGATGGACTGATAACCAAAATTGCTGAATTAAACGACGAAGTTATAAAATTAAAAAACAAACTTTATGATTATGACAACCCGAATAGTTCAAGAACTTTTGTAGAAGGTGAAAATGTTCATATCACTGGAACTTTCAGAAGTAATACATATGCTCCAAATCAATTTGTATTTGCAGCACAAGCTGAACATGTAGAAACAGGACAAATAGACTATGTTGGAATGTCACAAAAAACTAATGTCACCAAGAAAAAATCTGTAGATGTTGAATTGGGATGGACACCTAAACAACCTGGCGAATATGTTCTGAAATTGTATGTGATGGATGCTACTACTATGGGCGCTGTACTAAAAAATCCAATAATTAATAATATCTATGTTGAATCTGCAAACACTAGTTTTTCTTTTGGTTCTGAATCTGCAAAAAACTAAGATGAGTTGATTTGAGAATTTCCAAATTCATTTTAAAACTATCTCTAATTCCTTTCGCAATGGTTTTACTATTGGGTTTCACGCCACAGTCTTTTTCTGAAACTGAATTAAAAACTATTGAAATTTTTGTTCAACCTCCATCTGGCTTAACTACGGAAAATGATATGAAAAATAATGATCAAACGCCAAATTCTCCAAATCCCCCAAACTCAAGTGAATTGCCTACTGCATTTGTTACTGGCAATGAATATGCATTAAACAGTAATGCGATATACATTAACACTGATGAAGGAATTTCTCTAAACAATTTGTTAATAGATCAAATTGAAACTGAGAAAAAAAATGTTAAACACACTGATGGTTTTTGGTCACGTGCTGATCAATTGATCATGGGAAATTTTGGTATAATCAATGCCTTACAAAACCCATTAACTGAAAACAATTATCATATTGAAGGTCAAAAATACTCTGAAAATACAAACTCAAATCTTGAATATTTTGTTCAAGAACGCGGATATGAACTTGATAGTTTACAAGACATTCCTAATCACATGGTTACTCCAAAAAAATATGATCTATCTCGAGCTGTAAGTAAAGAAATTAGCAATCCTCTTTCTTCTGATTTGGATGTACAACATGTGCGTGATCTTAGGGATGTATCTCCAAATGCATTTGATTTCACTCCTCAGCAAGAAATGCAAATGTTTAGAGAATCTGTAAAAAATACTTCATTTAGTGTTGTAGGTACATTAATGCCTAAACTAATGGTGGATGAGTCTTGGTTTGAACCTGAGTCTGCTGCTCAAAATAATTCTAATGTAAAAAATGATGGAAAACAAAATCCATCTCAAAATATAATTGAATCTCAAAAACAACAAGAAGCGAAAAAACAAATTGAAGAAGAAAAAATTTTTCAAGAAACCTCTCACATCAAAGATCTAATAACTAATGCAGGATACGAACCAAATTATGATCTTCAAAACCCTTCTCATCTCCCATTATTTGAAATCATCACATCAATTGGCATGTTTGCAATCTCTTTCATTGCATGTCAATTAATAATACGTCGTTACAAAAATTCACAAAAAATTGTTTTATCCTCAATTATTGTTAAATCAAAATCTGATTATTTGATTGAAGTTAAATCTTTACTGGACACTGCTACTTCTTTGTACCGTCAAAATGAAATTAAGAATGCATATGAAAAACTCAGTCAGGCAATAAGATTATTTTATTCTAATAGACTTGAATTGGAAAAAGAAATCATAACTTCTGATCTTTTGCCTCTGTTAGGACGTTTTAGTAATCATGAAAAATCTCTTGTTGAAGAAAGTCTTCGTCTATCGGATATGATTGAATTTGCAAAACATATTGAAAAAGACAATAAATTTGAACAAATTATTACTGAATTTTCAAAAATTGTCAGAAAAGAAAAAATCTAGATATTTTTGATATTATTTATGAATAAAATAACAATATTTTCTGTTTGCATTATACTATTCGCAGTATTTTTTATGAACTTTGCAAATGCTGATGAAAAATTGTCAGAACCTGAAATTGCAATTCCTGATATAGTGATTGATTTCAGTGATGATAAAAATTGGTACGGTCTAAAATCTGGCGAAACTCCATATTGGACAATCAAAAATGGAGTTGGAAAATTTAACATTCAACCAGGAACACTTGAACCGGGAAAGAGACAGTTAGAATCTGCATCCATTGATTTTGAAAATCTATTGGGAGAAAGAATCGGTGAAGATTGGGTTTTAAGGTATAAGCTAACCATTGATGAGTTTAAAGTGGGTGGTGATTCTTCATGGTCTCAATTATTAATTGGGTTATTTTCAAAACCATCCTCTGCTAATGCGCCAGACATAACACATGGTGATGCAAAACAATGGGGATTGGGTACTGCATTTATGACGGGTGTAGATATGAAGCGAACAATGTTGATGTATGATTTGGGTTTTTATTTAGAATGGCATTCACAACCTCAAAAAGCTTCATTTGAAAATGAACGGGCACTTCCTGATGAAAACAAAACATATTGGATAGAATATAGAAAAATGAAAAATTTTCTTACAGTAAGTATTTTTGATGATAGTTCATTTGAAAGGGAAACTTTGATTGAAAAACAACATACTGAAGGATGGGCTAATGTGGATGATCTAAAATATTTTAGATTATTTCCATTAATTGAAACAAATACTTCTGATGGTATCATTGTAGGAACTATTGATGATATTGAGTTTTATAATAACAAAAGATTTGTAACAAAGAATTTTGATGAAAAAGAACTTGAAGAAATAAAGTCATTTGAACAGCGTTTAAATGAATTATTTGATAAACAAAACCAATCAAAAATTGAGAAAGAAAATAAACGACTTGAAAAGCTAAAAAGAGAATCTATTCCTGAGTGGTTAAAGTTCCCTGCAGGTCTTTGGTCTGATTCTAAATTGTCTGATGAACAATTTTATCAAATAATTGAATATTTGGTTAAACAGGATATTCTTGCAATTCCACTTTCAAATTATGAATTATTTGACAATACTTACAAACCTCAAACAATAACAATCCCTCCTGATCCTGAATGTGCTAATTGTATTGAAACTAAATTGATAACTCTCAGATGGATTTTGCCTGAAGAACTTGCAAAAAAAGGCTCAAACCCTCAAATATCTATTCAAACTCCTTTTGATGAAATCATTAGTCTTAGTACCACCAGTACTGATTCAATATCGTATGAAATAACAAATGAATTTGTTCCTGGAATATATGATGTAGATGTGATTTTTGCAAATGAAAAATTTTCTGCACCATCATTCATGTTGTTGGAAACTGAAATTCCAAAATTACCATTTTGGATAAAAGATGACGCAAAAAAATGGTCTCTAGATGAAAAACCCATTGAAGATTTCAAAGATGTTTTATATTTTTTAATTCAAAAAAAAATTATCAATATTGAACCTTCTGAATTTATAATTCCGGAATCTCTTCCTCCGCTAACTCAAAAAGAAATTCTTTTAACATATTTCCCTACAGATGATGAAAAAAATTCATTTGAACCATTTACTTGGAAGTATTTTGAAGATCATTCTAGAGGCATCTTTCAATATAGGGCTCAAGAATCTATGTCCATACAAACATCTGTAGGAAAAATATTGTATGATATTTCAAGACCATATGATCCGATATATAATGAGAATCAGGTTCCATACATTCTCATGGAATTATACAAGTATGAATCCAATCAAGATGCAAAATCTTTTGTTGATAAACATACTCGCGTTTACAATGCATTTTTTGATCAATCTGATATGAGTGGAACCTCTGATTTAACAGGAGATTGTATGTACAATAACCAAAAAAATATTGTCGAAGCAAGTATGGATGAAATACACATGATAATTTGCATCTATGATGACCTTGCATTACTAATTACAGCTTATGAAGATTATCCAAATGTTAATTCATCATTAGTGTTTGACATTGCAGATATCATGTTTGAAAAAATACACAATGGAAATGAATCTCCAAAATTAGCAACAATTCTGAAACAAAATAGCTTTGAAGTTAAACCCGAGTCAAAAACTGAATCTTCTTCTGAACCAAATATTTCTCCTCAAAATGATTCTGAATTATCTGGAGCCAAATTAGGAATTCAAAATTTTACTTGTATGAAAGATGATTTTGGAATGATCGAGATTAATGGTGAATTTGCAAATTCTGAAAAGTTTTTTGAAAAAATTGTTTTTAGTATTATTTTGAGGTCATATGACGGAACAAAATTGGCACAAGGTGATTCTGAAATTTTAAGTATTGAGCCATTTGAAATACGGAAATTTGATGGATATGTAGAATTGAATCAACCCTTCTACGAATGTAGTGCAGTCATTGATTGGGATAAATCTGAGTAGTTTGTTCTAACTTTGTACTAATTCGAAAACCAAAATACATGTCTCGTTTTAATAACTGAATTTTTGATAAATTTCATGCAAATACGAAAGTATGCAATACTAGGTTTATTCGCAGCAATACTCCTGTCTGTTCCAAGCTCAGGTCTTGCAAATGCAGAATCTGTTCCAAACTGGGTTAAAACTAACGCAGGTTGGTGGGCAAGTGGAGATATTGATCAACAATCGTTTATTCAAGGAATTGAATATCTGGTTAACCAAGGAATAATCTCAGTTCCTGTCCAAAAAGTTTCTGGAGAGAAATCTGAAACTGTACCTGACTGGATTAAAAATACCGCAAGTTGGTGGGCAGAAGATGCAATCTCTGATGTTGAATTTGTTAGGGCAGTAGAGTTTCTAGTTGCTGAGAATATAATTTCTGTACAAGTTGATGCATTAAATGAAATTAAAATGCCAACTTCAATCGGTAAAACCATAACTCTTGCAAAGTCTCCTGAAGGAACAAACTTTGATAGTCAAGAAATGGATTATTACGATGAAGACAAGTACAAGTTTGCAAAAAAACATGGTGATGGAATGGCATATCCTGGCGTAGTTATCGATGGTGAAAGAAGTGCAGTACATGTAACTTATGCTGACACTGTCAATGGAGAAACCAATATTTTATTCACATCAACTTATGATGGCGGAAATACTTGGACCGACCCAACAATTGTTAACGAACCTGGTAAAGCAAGCCGACCTCACATGGCCGGTGGTGCAATGTTGCAAGTAGGACCTGATGGTGAAATTTATGCACTATATGGTCACTCTATCAAAAATAAAAAAGTCATGGATGAAGGATTTGGACATGGTTATACCTACACAATCCTTGCACGTTCTGATGACGGTGGAAAAACATGGCCAATGCACACATTGATTGGTGATCCTAACACTCACTATCATGATGCTGCAAATGGAATGATGCATTCAAAAACATTTGAAAGCTTTTCTATTCGTGATGATGGACGCATTTATGTGGCATGGCTAGACTCTAGAGGTCAACAAAATGGTGGTTATACAACCGGACAAGTACGTATGCAATATTCTGACACTAACGGAGAATCATTTTCAAAATCTGTTATAGTCAAAAACAAAGTTTGTCCATGTTGTGCAACTGATATCTGTTCAAAAACTACAGGTGAAACATTTGTCCAATACCGAAATGTAATTGGAAATTATGGTGAACCAAATTATCGTGATATTGTTGTCTCAAAATCCGATGATCACGGTGCAGTTTGGAGTCCACCAGAGCTTGTAGGTGATGACGGATATGAAACCAATGGATGCGCTCATGTCGTTTCGTCTATGGCACTTGATAGTAATGGTTACTTGCATACAGCATGGTATACAGGCGGTCGTTCTAACGCAGAAGGACCTGGTCTTTATTATGCAGTAAGCAAAGATGATGCTGAAACATGGTCTTATCCACTAAAAGTCTGGGGTGAAACATTCTTCCCTCCTGCACATATCAAAATCACTGTAGGCTCAGATGATGTTCCAAGAATGGCATGGTCTGATAGAACAGTTGATGGTGGTGCAGTATATACAGCTGCAGTTAACCCAAATACTGGAAAACTCACTGAAGCACAAAAAGTAGGCGTTGGTGACAATGCTTGGATTAGTTCTGTAGGTGGTGTTACCGCAATGACTTGGAATAGTTCAAGCGTTTGGGTAGACGAAGACAAACTAGACGAAGACGGTGTTTTCGAAGACTGGAAGGATGGCCAATACTCCGGTGGAAACGTCAAGGATAAACAGACTAAAGGTGAAATCTTTGTTAGAATTTGGGATGACCGATTATAGGAAAATCCTCCTTCTCACTTTTTCTATTCTATTATTCACGTCTAGCGTAAACATTGCTCATGCAGAAGATGAACCAAAAACATATCCCAATTATCGTGCATATGATTATGATGGAAATACTGTAAGACTTACTGACCTTGAAGGTCAAGTTGTACTGCTAAATGTCTGGGCAACTTGGTGTATGGAGTGTTTAGAAGAGATGCCATATCTTAACGAACTCAACATAGAATATTCTCCTTCTGGTCTTAAGACACTTAGTGTAAGTATTGATACTCTATCCCCTGATATTGTAAAAGAATTTGCTGATGATATGGATATGACAACTGAAGTTTGGTATGATCCTCGAAATAATGCAACTCGTGAATTTAGAATGATGGGTCCCCCAATCACACTTTTGATCAATGAAAATGG
Source organism: uncultured Candidatus Nitrosopelagicus sp. (assembly GCA_937896695.1). Taxonomy (GTDB): domain Archaea; phylum Thermoproteota; class Nitrososphaeria; order Nitrososphaerales; family Nitrosopumilaceae; genus Nitrosopelagicus. Next base: position 6,918 of record CALBOT010000141.1, read on the forward strand.
TGAACTAATTCATGAATGGAAAGGTCCAATCTTTGAAGGAACTGATGTTGAAATGCGAATTGAAAGTGCATTGGGGCTAACAGAAATTGAAGAATCACAAGAACAGATAAAAGATTTTGAATTGTCTCAAATGGATCAACTAAGTATTGGTGTAGCATTTGCTGCAGGTCTGTTAAGCTTCTTATCTCCTTGTGTTTTACCATTAATTCCTGCATATGCTTCATTTATCACTGGAATGAGCTTGAAGGAATTATCTACTGCACAAAGTTCTGGTAAATCTGGAAAGTTCAATCAAAATGAACTTACTGAATCTACAGGTGGTCATGAAGAAATCATAGGTCAATCTGCATCAAAATTCAGAATACAAACAATGGTGTTATCAAAGGGACTTTTGTTTGTTTTAGGATTTTCAATAATTTTTGTCATATTGGGTTCTGCTGTTTCTTATGCAGGAACCATGTTTGATGAAGCAACATTGTGGATTGAAAGAATAGGTGGAATTGTACTAATTGCATTTGGACTTCATTTGATTGGAATTTTAAAGCTTAGTAAACTGAATATGCAAAAATCAATGAACTTTCAGAATCGTTCAACAAAAAATATTGGTTCATTATTTGTAGGAATGGCATTTGGGGCAGGATGGACTCCTTGCATTGGTCCAATTCTTGCTGGAATTCTAACGATGGCTGCTACTAGTTCTAGTTGGGGTGCAGGAACATCTCTTCTTATCGCATATTCTGCAGGTCTTGCAATCCCATTTATCATATCTGCATTAGCAATTGATCGTTTCATGACATTCTTTAATAAAATAAAACGTTGGATTGGTTGGATTGAACGCGGTAGTGGAATATTACTCATAGGAATTGGTGGATTACTACTAACCGGCTCATTATCAGTACTTGCATCATATTTCCCAAATACTGAAATTAGTTTTGATTCCCTTTCACATCCAATGTCTTCACTAAAGCATTCTACTTAGAGCAAAAATTGTTTACATTTATTGAGTTTGACTCTTTGATTTTTTCTAGTTGTAATCTCTTGATATCGTCTACTCCTAAGTATTTTCTCATATTTTCATATTCCTGTTTTTCAAACTCATCACTACTAATTCCTATGAAGAATTCAGCTTTTCCTGTAAACATTGAATTTTGCATACTTTCTTTTGGTATTCCGTAAAAGAT
>CALBOT010000142.1 GCA_937896695.1 uncultured Candidatus Nitrosopelagicus sp.
CAATGTCTGTATATTTCTTGAATGAAAGATCTATGAATAATGGATTTTTAGCAACACTGATCGACAAAACTTTTCACTAAAATTATGAAATACCAGTGAAATCAGTAATACAATATGCCAGAAATGACAGTTTTTTCTACAAAAGATATTGAGAACATAATTTCTTGGTTTGAGAGAATTTATAATAGTGACGAAGAAGTATCTGACTTCGAACGTGAGACATATCTTAAACTCGCAAAATACTTTATTCTAGAAGAAAAAGCAATGTCTTAAAATTTCAATCATCTTTTTAATTTAAGGAAATGATTTTATTGTTTTTGCATAGCTTGCAAATCTATGATTTTGAGGACGAACCTGTTTTTGAAAATAATTTTTACAAGTATCTCCTAATGCACCACGATAACCAATTGGCGAATCAACCCATTTTTCATCATGAGCAGTTTTGAGAACATCATCATACGGACTATAATAATTGATGATTTTCTTATTTACAATTTTTTGGAATTCATTTCCATGTATTTTTGGAGATAGAGAATTTGCAGGAATTGACGCTCCAAACAAATGCACAGATTCAATGATTCCATCATTTCCCGAATTTTTTGCAAGAATTTGTACAGTAGATAATATTACTTGTGCACCCAATGAATGACCCATTAAACGGATTTTTATCAAAGGATTTTTAGATTTTAAATCTTTGATGAATTTTGAAAGATTTTTTCCATTCTTTTTTGCAATAATTACTCCTACTTTCAATGCAGAAAGTGCTGTTGATTTGTACTGTACGCCTGCAGTGTTAGAATCATAACTATATCCAACAACATCATATTTGTAATTCAAAGTTTTCAAGCGTTTCTCTGCAATCACATATTTTGCTAATGCCCCAGATTTGTTATTTCTTAAACCATGAATCATAATAACAACTTCAGGTTTTTGAGAGATTTTTTCAAAATTTGTCTTCGGATATGCCTCATATGAAATGTTTTTTAGAGTTTTTCCAGTTTTTAGATCATAGAATCCTCGGGTAGATATTTTTGGAAATATTTTTCCAGTCATATTAATTTCCTAGTTTTGATTGTTCTTCGTCAATTACAGATTTTTCTATTTTTGAAAATATTGGTTCAACAGTTCCAATTTTGTGTCCAGATTTTAATTCCAAATTAGACATTGCATGCCAAGCCATATCAGAAACATTTCCAGTCATTCCTAATTGAGACCAAATTTTTTGAGCAGATTTTGGCAAGAATGAATGTAAGCATATTGCAATGGAGCGGACAGCATTTACAGACAAATAGATACAGGTATTAGTTCCAGGTCCATTTTTCCATGGTTCTTTGTGTTGGAAATATTGGTTAAAATGAGCAGAAAATTCCATAAGTTGTTTTAATGCACGATCTAAATGATTCTCATTCATAAGTTTGCCAATATCTTCTGCAAGAGATTTTATTTTTTGTTCAGATTCTGAATCTTTTTCATCAAAAGATTCAGGCTCAGGTATAACACCATCAAACGTTTTGTTTGTAAATCCCAAAGCACGATTAACTAGATTTCCTAAATTACCAATAAGTTCAGAATTAATTTTTGTCGAGAATTGTTCCCAATCAAAATTAAGATCGTCTTGAGAGTATGGATTTATGGAAATGAGATAGAATCTAAGATAATCTGCAGGGAATTTTTCTAAAAAGTCTTTTAGGCCAATATACCAATTTCTACTTTTTGAAATTTTTTTACCTTCAAGAGTAAGATGACCACGAGCGGGAATGTAGTCAGGTAATTTGAAGTCCTTATCGATTCCTAATCTCATTGCAGGTAAAAACAAATAGTGATGATAAACAATATCTTTTCCAATGAAATGATAGATGTCCGCATCATTCCAAAAATTTTTTCCATCGATATTTTTTTCATTTAAAAATTTTAATGTAGAAGAGATGTATGCCAAATGGTTATCAAACCAACCATAGAACACCTTATCATTTAATCCATCAATTGGAATAGGTACTCCCCAAGAGATATCTCGAGTTATGTCCCAATCAACCAACCCTTCTTTTATCCAATTTTCAACATATTTTTTAACATCTTTTTGAAGATGTGGTGCATTAGTAAGATAATCAAGCAGAGGTTCAGAGAAATTTTTTAATTTAAAGAAATAATGATTGGTAGATTTTTTGATAGGGGTTTGGCCACATATTGAACAATGGGGGTTATCAATTTCTTCAGGTACACGCCCACATTTTTCACATAAATCAGAATATTGATCTTCAGCATCACAATATGGGCAAGTTCCTTTGACAAATCGGTCTGGAAGAAATTTTTGATCATTTTCACAAAAAAATTGTATGATTTCTTTTTCATAAATATGCCCATTTTCTTGAAGCTTTTTGAATACATCTTGCACAAACGAAATGTTTTCAGGAGAACTGGTTTTGTAGAAAAAATCAAATCCTATATCAAAGGCAGTGAAATCTTCATAATCACGTTTATTCCAATGTTCTACATATTCTTCAGGAGTTTTACCAAGTTTTTCAGATTGTATAAGAATAGGAGTTCCAAAATCATCAGATGCACAAACGTAATAGGCTTCAACACCATTTTGTTTTAAGAAACGAGTGGTAACATCAGCAGGCAAATACGTAGATGCAACATGTCCAAGATGTATTTCACCATTTGAATATGGCAGTGCACTTGTAATTATTGCTTTTTTGTTCATTTGAAATGTCTACATTTTTTTTAACTATTAAGGTTAGTATGGTTTTTAAAGAGATTTTAGATTTTGTAATCTAATGAGTAAGGTAAAAAACCCAAAATTGGCAAAACAAGGTAAAACCGCATATGAATGGGCACGAACTCATATGGATATTTTAGATAATACATTAAATCGATTAAAAAAATCAAAGCCACTAAAAGGAGTGACAGTAGCATTTTGTCTACACATTACAAAAGAGACATCAGTTTTGGTAATGGGCGCTAAAGAATTAGGCGCAAATGTTGCAGTGTGTGGAGGAAATCCGCTAACCACACAGGATCATATCGCTGCATTTCTTGCAACACAAGGAATTCACATTTATGCATGGAACGGACAAACCAACAAAGAATATGACTGGTGTATTGAACAAGTACTAAATCATAAACCAAGTTTAATCTGCGATGACGGGGCAGACATGAATGTCAAAGTACATTTTGATAAAAAATTCAAATCACTCAAAGTACTAGGTTCTACTGAAGAAACAACAGCAGGAGTTACTAGAGTAAGAGCAATGGAAAAACAAGGTAAACTAAAGTATCCAGTAATAATTGTAAATGATGCAGATACAAAACATATGTTTGATAATAGATACGGTACAGGTCAAAGTACAATTGATGGCTATCTTAGAGCAATGGGATTATTGTTTACATCTAAAAAAATTGTTGTTGTAGGTTACGGATGGGTCGGAAGAGGAGTTGCAGAGAGATCCAGAGGAATGGGAGGTAAGGTAATCGTTACAGAAGTGGATCCAGTTAAAGCATTAGAAGCACATATGGATGGATTTGATGTTATGCCAATGTCTCAAGCTGCAAAAATTGGACAAATTTTCATTACAACAACAGGAATGACTAGCGTAATTAGAAAAGAACACCTTCTTGCAATGAAAGACGGAGCAGTTGTTGGAAATGTAGGACATTTTGATGTGGAAATAGATACAAAATTCCTCCTAGAGAAATCAAAATCAGTGAGAGAAGTAAGACCATCGCTTGATGAATGTATCTTAAGAAATGGAAAGAAAATCTATCTTATTGGAAAAGGCAGATTGGCAAATCTAGTTGCAGCAGAAGGTCATCCACCAGAAGTCATGGCACAATCATTTTCAAATCAAATTTTATCATTATTGTATATCTTAAAAAATCATGAAAAAATGGGTACGAAAACAATGATTGTTCCAAAAGAAATAGACAGACAGATTGCAGTAGATGCACTAAAGGCAATGAATGTCAAGATAGATACTTTAACAAAAGAACAAAGAAAGTATGCTGAAAGTTGGTAGTAAGAATAAGTAAATAAAGCAGATATTTTCAAGAGCAATAAGATGACATGGACCAAAGTTGCAGAGAAAGGAGAAATTAAATCTGGAAGAAGCAAAGAGTTTGACGTAGATGGTAAGAAGATTGCAGTTTTTAATCAAGATGGATTTCATGCTCTAGATGGAATTTGTCAGCATCAAGACGGTTCAATTGCACCGGAGGGAAAAATTGAAGGAGATATTGTAGAATGTCCATTGCATTTTTGGCATTACAATATCAAGACCGGAGAATTAATGGATTATCTAAAAGGCATAAAATTGAAAAAATATGATGTAGATGTTAGAGATGACGGCATTTATGTCGATGCATAATTCTGGTAGACTTTTTATGAGATTAGTTTAAGAAAAACCTGTGAACCAAGAGATTTTAAAGAAAATAGTAAATCAAGATTACAATAACATTTCAACAAGAATACAAGAAGGATTAAAACAAAAAATTGAAGAGACTAATTCAAATGGAGTGATTTTTGGCCTTAGCGGAGGAATTGATTCAGCAACAATAGCATATCTATGTAATAACGCGATAAAAGAAAAAACTCTTGCCGTAATAATGCCCGATTCAAAAATTTCACCAGAATCAGAAACAAGTGACGCAATAAAGATTGTAGATGCTTTAGGATTAGATTACAAATTGCTCGATATAAATTCAATACATAAAGAATTCAATATGGTGTTAGAACCACAAGACCGAGCATTAGGTAATTTACGGGCAAGAATTAGAATGAACATATTATATTATTATGCAAATTTAAAAAATTTAGTTACACTAGGTTCAAGTGATAAAAGTGAGTTTAATATCGGATACTTTACAAAGTTTGGAGATGGTGCAGCAGATGTATTGCCAATTGCATCATTATACAAAACACAAGTAAGAGAACTAGCTAGACATCTAGGAATTGATGAGAGCATAATTACAAAGAAAAGTAGTCCACATTTGTGGCCGAATCATGAAGCAGAACACGAAATTGGCTTAGAATATGAGCAAATTGATGTCATATTGCATTGTCTTATAGATAAAAAATTATCAATTGACGATACTGCAAATGAATCCCAGATAGAAACAAAATTAGTTGAAAAAATCCATTCTATGTATAAGAAAAGTGAGCATAAACGAATCAATCCAAATGTGCTTTGAATAAATAATATTTTTATGCAAATAAGATAAATGATACGCCATATCTGTTATTAACAAATGAAGATTTCTGACACACTTACAAACGAAAAAAAAGAATTGGAATTTTCAGACAAAGTGAGAATTTATCTTTGTGGGGTAACAGTTTATGATCAATCACACATAGGACATGCTAGAACAATAATAATATTTGATACATTAAGAAGATTTCTTGAAGCAAATGGTATCAAAGTAGAACTTATTCAAAATTTTACAGACGTAGATGATAAAATAATTAATCGTGCAAAAGAACAAGGCGAATCAGCAAATGGAATATCAAATAAATATATTCAGACATACTTTGAAGATTCTGATAGATTAAACATCAAAAGAGCAACAAACTATCCAAAAGCAACTGAACATATTGACGATATGATAAATCTAATTCAGGATCTAATAAAAAAAGAATCTGCCTATGTTTCTAAAAACGGCGTGTACTTTAGAGTTTCAAAATTTTCAGAATATGGAAAACTTTCAAAAAAGAAAACAGAGGAACTTGAAAGCGGTGCAAGAATAGGAATAGATGAATCAAAAGAAAACCCATTAGATTTTGCGTTATGGAAATTTTCAGATGGACAACCAAATTGGGAAAGCCCATGGGGTAACGGTAGACCGGGATGGCACATAGAATGTTCTGCGATGAGTATCAAGTATCTTGGAAAGAATTTTGAAATACATGGAGGAGGAAGGGATTTGATTTTCCCACATCATGAAAATGAAATTGCACAATCAGAATCATTTACTTCAGAGCAATTTGCAAAAATTTGGATGCATTCAGGAATGATTACCATAAATGGTGAAAAAATGTCAAAATCAGTCGGAAATGTAAAATCAATAAATCATGTATTGGATTCATGGGGACCAAATGTTGCAAGATTGTTTTGTATTTCAGGACACTATTCAAAACCTATTGATTACACAGAAGATCTTTTGAAAGAGAATTTGATTAGATTAAGACAAATAGAAACGTGCTATTACGAATTAAGATTAGCTGAACAGACACAAGAAACAGAAGATATATCATCATTACTTATAGAAACAAGAAAAAAATTTGATACAGCATTAAATGATGATTTCAATACATCTTTAGGATTATCAGTGTTTTTCAACATGATAAAAACAATAAACAGTCTTGCAGCAGAAGAAAAAATTAATAAAAAAATTGCAGAACAAGCATTACCAGTATTAGAATACATGTTAGATGTACTAGGAATTAAAATTCAAACAGTTTCAGATGAGGAAATTGAGTCAGTCTTCAAATTAATTAACAAAAGAGAGACATTAAGAGAAGAAAAACAGTTTGAAGAGGCAGATAAAATTCGAGACCAGATAGCAGGAATGGGAATATCACTAATTGATCACAAAAACAAAACATTATGGATGAAAAAAGAACCAATAAAATCAGAAAAACAATAGGATGATTGTTGGATAATATTTAATAATCATTTTGCCGTAGTATAGTTCCATTAGTGAAAATGCCGTTTTTTGGCAAAATTGAGAAGGACCTTTTTTTCCTCTCTTTTTTTACTAGTGGATTATTTTATGATCAATACCGAAGGTTTTGCCTTGTGTAAAACAAATTGAGATGTACTTCCAAAGAACAATTCTTTTGCAGAACTTCTTCCTCTTGAACCAATTACAACCATGTCAATTTTGTTTCGTGACATATTTGCAAATTTAGCTATTTCATAACCGGGATTTCCATAGACAATTTTTTGATCAAAATCAACCCCTGCCTTTTTGCATTGATTTTCTGCAATATCCATCATAGAATCTAGTTGTTTTTTGTGATTTTTGTTGAATTTTCCAGAGGTATCAAAGTCACCTTTTGGTGGAGCATAAACTGCATGTAATGCAATGACTTTAGCATCACACTTTTTTGCAAGATAAATTGCAGAAGATAATCCTCTAAAGGAATTTTTAGAATTATCAAGTGGAACTAAAATTTTGTTAATTGATGTAGCCATAAATAATTCACATTAGAGGTATTAAAAAACAAGACGCTAGAAATGAATCATCTTCAAAAAATCATTAATTTCATCAATCGGCATATTTGTCATATTTTTCATGCCATTCTTTGGATTCTTTTTCAAATTCATCATAAATTTGTGTCATTTTTTCCAACAATGTACGGTAATTTTTTGTATGATTTTGTATTTTTGTTAAATCTTGTATCATTTTGTCAAACATTTCGTTCATAGGGTTATTTGGTTCAATATTTGAAAGGCGAGTTTTAATGTCATTCCAATTTTTTAGCATATCCATTAACAATAATTCCTGTTCTGTCACCAATTCATCTAAAGCATCTTGTTTTACACTCACAATATTTCAGAGGAAAAGGATGATATCAATTTTTATAAAAATTAGGCGCCGGGAGAGGGATTTGAACCCCCGTGTGCAGAGCACAGACGCTATCCTGTTTTGAGATTTCGAGGCGTCCGCCTTGGACCAAGCTTGGCTATCCCGACATGCAAAGTAAGAATTTCCAGTATAAAATCGAATCAGTAAACAAAAAAAGCACCAAATACTGAAAGTTACTATGGGCTTAGATCTAAAACCATTACTAATACGAGAAAAAACACAACTTGAATCATTTACAAACAAAGTTGTTGCAATTGATGCTTACAATGCAATTTATCAGTTTTTAGCAATTATCAGAGGACCTGAAGGACTTCATTTAACAGACTCACAAGGAAGAGTTACAAGCCATATTACAGGATTGTTATTTAGAAACATAAATTTTCTTACAATGGGAATTAAACCAGTTTACGTATTTGATGGTAAACCACCTTCACTGAAATCTGCAGAAATAGAAAAACGAAAACAAATCAAAAAAGAAGCTACAGTGAAATATGAAAAAGCAGTTTCTTCAGGAGATATGGAAGAAGCAAGAAAATATGCACAACAGACAACATCAATGAGAGATGGAATGGTAGAAGATTCAAAGAAATTATTAGATTTATTTGGCATACCACATATTCAAGCACCATCAGAAGGAGAAGCAACAGCTGCAAGCCTTACAATTACCGGTCAAGCATATGCATCAGCAAGTCAAGATTTTGATTCGATTTTATTTGGTGCAAAAAGACTAGTGAGAAATTTTACAAACAGTGGAAGAAGAAAGCTTCCAAATAGAAATTCCTACATTGAAGTTTTGCCAGAGATGATTGAATTTCAAAAAAATCTTGACAGCATGGGATTAACAAGAGAAGAGTTGGTAGATACAGGAATATTAATTGGAACAGACTTTAATCCAGACGGATTTGAAAGAGTGGGACCAAAAACTGCCATTAAAATGATTAAACAAAATAAGAGGTTAGAAGATATTCCACAAATTCAAGAGCAATTAGAACAAATACCATTTGATCAAATAAGAAAAATTTTTCTTGAACCAGAAGTTGCCAAGATAGATAAAATCGAGTTTGGAGAAACAGATTACGAAGGAGTTGTGAAATATCTATCTGAGGAGCGTGATTTCTCAAAAGACAGAGTAGAGACTTCGATGAATAGGTTGAAGAAAAGTCTTGAAAAGAAAAGTCAAACCTTAGATCAGTTCTTTTAATTAAGACATTATACCAAATTTAACAATTGGTCAGTTTGGGAATATATCGAATACCAAACAATTCCATCTCGTGTTGATGGACTTGCTGAACGGCCAATGTCTAAAGTATAAATCAACTAACAATTCAGTACAGATATGACAGAAAATGACGATATCAAGCATAATTTGATGTTGAATATCAAACGATTAGAGGGAATTTTAGAGAGAATTGATAAATTTTGTCATAATTATGATCAAGAAAAAGTTGATGCATCAGTTGCAGTTTTAAAAATTAAAAGCACAATAGAAAATCTTCGAGAAATAATCCCAGAGATGAGCAGAGATGCAGAATCAATAGATCAAGAGAATGTGGAATTAGAAGAAGAAAAAGATTAACTAACCTAGAATTTGTGAAGAATTATGAGTTTTGAAGAAGACGTGGATGTTTATGGTGAATGTAGAAATTTCATCAAGTTTTGTAAAGAACAAGAAATCCAAGTTACATCTGAAGCAATAGCTACGGTATGGGCAGCATTTCAAACTAATGTGGCGTTGGATGATGAAGAAGATGACGAAGAAGCAACGTTAGATGATTACTAGTTATTTTTTCTGATTTTCAATATTTTTTTGTAGTTCTTGGAATGCAGATTGAATTTCATTTACGGCCGCACCATCTTCAAGTGTACTAACATCACCGATTTTTTCATTTTTTGCAATAGCTTTTAACAATCTACGCATGATTTTTCCACTTCTAGTTTTTGGAAGTTTGTTTACAAAGTAAAATTGACTAGGAGTTGCAATTGGACCAATCTGTGTTCGAATAGTTTCACGTAATTCAGAACGAAGTTGTTCCTCAGAAGTATTGATATTTTCTTTTAGCATGACAAAAGCAATTATGGATTCACCTTTCACGTCATCAGGAATTCCACAAACTGCAGATTCTGCAACATCATTATGAGAAACAATGCTACTTTCTAGTTCTGCAGTTCCAATTCTATGACCTGCAACTTTTAAAACATCATCTGAACGACCAAGCAACCACAAATAGCCATCAGAATCCTTTATGGCATAATCACCAGGATAGTAAAGCGATTCAAACTTTGACCAATAGACGTCTTTGTATTTTTCAGTATCGTTCCACAATCCAAGTAACATTCCTGGCCAAGGGTTTTTGATTATCAATGAACCTTTTGTTTCAGGTTCTACTTCATTGCCAGTTTCATCAACGACTTTAATATCTAATCCAGGTATAGGTAATGTTGCAGAACCAGGTTTCAATGGAATTGTTTCAATTCCAGGTAAAGGACTTATTAGCATTCCACCAGTTTCAGTTTGCCACCACGTGTCAATTATCGGACACTTCTTTTTTCCAATTGTATTAAAATACCATTTCCAAACTTCAGGATTAATTGGTTCGCCAACAGTTCCAAGTAGACGTAACGTTGAAAGATTAAATGAATTTGGAATGTCATCGCCAAATTTCATTAACATTCGTAGTGCAGTTGGAGTAGTATAGAAAATGGTAACACCGTATTTTTGAATTATATCCCACATTCTAGATGAATCAGGATAATCAGGTGCACCTTCATACATTACCTGTGTTGCACCATGTAGTAAAGGACCATATACAACATAGCTATGACCTGTAACCCAACCTATATCTGCAGTACAAAAGTAGACATCAGAATCTTTTATGTCAAATGCCCATTTGTATGTAGAATAAAGATGAGTTAGATAACCGCCAATCCCATGTAACACTCCTTTAGGTTTTCCAGTAGTACCAGAAGTGTACAAAATGTATAATGAATCAGAACTATCTAATATCTCAGCATCACACTCCTCAGATGAATTTTGCATTACCTCATGCCAAAGCAAATCTTTTTGATTCAATTGGATTTTTTGACCGGTTCTCTGATAGACAATTACATTTTTAACAAATTGAATAGAAGAAGCAGAATCATCTACAATTTCTTTTAGATTGATTATCTTACCTTTTCTATATCCTCCATCAGCAGTGATAATTATTTTTGATTGAGAATCTTCAACTCGGTCAGAAAGAGATTTTGAGCTAAATCCAGAAAATACAACAGTGTGAATTGCACCAATTCTAGCACATGCAAGCATTGTATATGCTAGTTCTGGAATCATTGTAAGATATATTGTTACTCTATCTCCTTTTTTTACTCCAAGATTTTTTAAACCATTTGCTGCTTTTGATACTTCTTTGTGTAATTCTTTGTAAGATATTTTTTTTTGTATTTTAGGATCATCTCCAACCCAAATAATTGCAGTTTTGTCTTTTTTATCTTTTAAATGTC
>CALBOT010000143.1 GCA_937896695.1 uncultured Candidatus Nitrosopelagicus sp.
TTTTATAACTCGTACACCTAATGCACCTGGTAAAATTGACTTCTGACGTTTCATTTTTTTATTCATATAACTATTTTAAAGATTAATATCTAAATATAAAGAAAATATTTCAAATAACCTAATCTAATGACGGATTTCTATCTTTTTTTGTTGCAACCATATGATCATCATATGCAGGACCTTTATCATGAACGCCGGCTGTATAATTATCTTCATCCATTCTATCTTCCATTGCTTCGCCGATTCTATAATATTTGTTAAGAACAGTTCCCATATCTTCATATGCAGATTCTAATCTTTGTTGTAGTCCGTTCATTTCTCCTGCCGTCTTTTCAAATACTTTCATTGCCTCATTCATTTGTTTCATATGTCTACTAGTAGTAACATTATCAAACCAATGTTCTGTTTCTGCAATAGTCATCTTTTCGGCCTGTTCTACCACGCTTTTAAGGGTTGTAGTGACTTCTTGTAGTCTTGCATTGGAATATACCATCTCTCCTAACTTATGAAAATTAGAGACTGCTTCTAAAAATGACTTCTTTTGTTCTTTGGTCATTTTTTCTTCTTGTTCTTCGCCTAAATACTTTTCGCTTAGGATATGTTTCATTAATTGTTTTTCATATTTACTCATTGTATATTCCTCTTAATATGTAAAAGAATCTTGTCTTTTAGCTCTATCTAATAATTTTTGAAGACCTTCTAATTGTTTTTCTGCACCAGTTATATATCTTGAAGCTTGATTAGAAGCTTGTTCTGCTGCAGTTGCAACCATTCCATATACTTCATCATCTTCTGCTATTGCATCTAAAGATCTAATTAGTTCTTCTTCTATTGCTGTAACAGCTTCTTGAGCGGCTTCAATTTGGCCTATAAAATAATCATAATCAAATCCTTGATCTTCTTGTTCTTTAAGAGATGGTAATGGACCACCTGGTTTTCTTTCCCAAACAAATCCTTCAACTAATTTTTTTAATTTCATGATTATTCCTATTCAAATGATCTTTCAGCTGGAATATTTCCAAATGGATCTGGTCCGGTTGGCTTTTGTCCTGGCTTTGATGAAAGAGCATATTTACTTTGATTAAATACCTTATCTAATGCTTCGCCTTCGTTTGCAAACACATCAACATTTTTACCTGTTCCTTTTTGTCCTTTTTTATTTGTAGGACCATAATCTGATTTTAAATCTTCTAATGCCATAATTAAAACTCCGT
>CALBOT010000144.1 GCA_937896695.1 uncultured Candidatus Nitrosopelagicus sp.
AGCCATTGCAGATTGAAAACTAAGTCTAGTTCTTGTACTTGGCTCAAAAAATAGATAGCCCAAAGTTTTTCCTCTAGCTATTTCTCGTCTCTGTTCGGCCTCCATTTCCATGATTTCATTTGTTTTTGAGTAGATTTGTTCTAAATCATCCTTTGATAAATCCCGTATAGATATAATGTCATTTTTGGAAAAATTATTCATTCTTTGAATCATATATAGTGGCAGATATACAAACTATTCTATGGAACAATCTGATTTACTAGTCAGACGTATCAAAGATGGAACAGTAATTGATCATATTAACGAAGGAAAAGGTCTCAGTGTTTTAGAGGCATTAGAAATTGATGGTAGCCGTGGAAATGTCATAACTATTGCTTTGAATATGCCTAGTGGTAAATTAAAGAAAAAGGATATGATAAAGGTAGAAGGCAGATTTCTAGAAGATGATGACACAAACAAACTAGCAGTAATTGCCCCATCATCGACTGTAAATATAATCAAAGATTACAAACTTGTTGAAAAAAGAAGAGTTTCATTACCAAATCAGATAGAACAAATTTTTCGATGTTCAAATCCAGATTGCATTACAAACAGTCAAGAACATATTGAGTCAACAATGGAAGTAATGGATAAAGAAAATCTAGTTCTAAAGTGTAGATATTGTGGAAGAGTTTTAGATGTAAACGATCTAAAAGTTAGTAAAAAGAATTAAAAAATTTTAAAAAAATTATTTTTTTTATTATTGTCCTAAGATAATGAACATCATGACGATACCATAGATAGCAATTGATTCTACCATACCTACAAAGATGAATACCTTAGATTGTAATGCTGGGTTTTCACTGATTACTGCTAAACCTGCAGAACCTACTTGACCCAGTCCAATTCCTGCACCAAATGCAGCAAGACCAAATGCAAGACCTGCACCTAAGAGTTTCAATGAATCACCACTAGAAGAAGTTGCATCTCCTTCTGCAGCATATGCTACACCTGTCAATCCAGATAGTGAAACTACCATGGTTGCAAGTAATAAAATTGAAAGTGGTTTCATTTTCATTTTTTGAAATCTTGAGACCATATTTAAACCAACACCTAATTTTCTTAGATCTTATCCAAAGTTTTCTTTTTTGCAGATTGAAGTTTTTCTTTGATGATTTTTGTAGAATTTTCATATTCTTGATCTAAAGTTCTTTTAGAATTATCAAGAAATCTTTTAATTTCATCTTTTGCCATTTTACTGTCTCTTCTCCATTGAAGCTTTGACCTTTTTCAACCTTGCGAATTCTTCTCTTTCTCTTTCTTCTAGAGTTGCAAGTATAAATCGGACTCTAGTTTTGTATTGAGGAATAATGACGTTTTCTAAAGCATTAAGCAATTTTTGAGTTTTTTCAAGTGCTTTTGCAAGACTGAAGATAGAGTTTTCATATTCTGCAGCCTTACAAATTTTTGGTAGTAAATCTTTGATTAGTTTTGCACCTCGATCAATTGATGCATTTGTATCTGCAAATCCATAAGGAATTGATTTAGTATCTTTTTCAGTAACACTAAGTACAGGAATAGTTACATCTACGACTCGTTTTACATCAGAGTCAACTTCCATTACTCCAGGTGTGGATTGTGCTACTGAATCTACTGTTGAGACACCTAATGAGAGATATGATTCGTTAACAGATTGATAAATTTCTTGTAATGGATCCCATATTCCACCTCGAGTTTTTTGTGCCTCAGTAATCATCTCTTCAATGTTTTTTAACAAAACTTTACGTTTGTCATCTAGAATGTTTTGTACCATAGATGCAACTTGACTAGATCGTTTATACTTGAATAGCTCAATCTTTGTTGCTGTAACATTTTGTCCAAATGACATTAGAATTATTCCTTATAGTATTGGTCTACGTATTTGTCTTTGACTTTTGTTAGCTCATTCTTTGGAAGTTTTGAGACACAATTCCATTGTAAGCCAAGAGTTTCTTCAATAGTTCTATTTTCATCAATTGCTTGTGTTAAGAATTTCTTTTCAAACTCATCGCCAAAATTCATGTAATTAAGATCAACAGGTGTGAGTCCTGCTTTTCCTACGATACCAGCTAATGCTCTTACTTCTTGAGCACGAGAATATGCATCATAATTTTGATTTGAAATTTCTTGGTGATCAGCACGTGTACTTCCTTCACCAATTCCGTCTTTCATGATTCTACTAAGACTCATCAAAATGTTAATTGGAGGATAAACACCTTGTCTGAACAAATCTCTTCCAAGTACCAATTGTCCTTCTGTAATGTAACCAGTAAGATCTGGAATTGGGTGTGTAATATCATCAGATGGCATTGTTAAGATAGGTACTTGTGTAACACTTCCTTTTTTGCCTCGGAGTCTTCCTGCTCTTTCATAAATTGTAGAAAGGTCAGTGTAAAGATAACCAGGATAACCTTTTCTTCCTGGCACTTCTTCTCTTGCAGCACTAATTTCACGAAGTGCTTCAGCATAGTTTGTCATATCAGTAAGAATTACAAGTACATGCATTCCCAAATCATAAGCAAGATATTCAGCAACTGTAAGTGCTACTCTTGGTGTAATAATTCTCTCAATTGCAGGATCATCTGCAAGATTCAAAAATAGTACACTTCTTTTTAGTGCACCAGATTCTTCTAAACTTCTTTTGAAATATTCTGCCTCACTGTATTGCACACCAATTGCTGCAAATACTACAGCAAAACTATCATCAGTTCCAATGATTGCTGCTTGACGTGCAATTTGTGCAGCCAAGATATTATGTGACATACCAGAGCCTGAAAATATTGGAAGTTTTTGTCCTCTTACAAGAGTGAGCATTCCATCAATTACAGAAACACCGGTTTGAATGAAATCTTTTGGATATTCTCTTTGTTCAGGATTCATTGGTGCACCGTTAATATCTAAAAATGAGTCTGCAACAGGTTCTGGCAGGCCATCTTTTGCTCTTCCTAAACCATCAAAGACTCTACCAAGTACTTGTTCAGATACAGGCATTTCCATAACTTTTCCAACAAATTTTGCGTTTGTTCCAGATACAGAAAGACCAGTTGTTCCTTCAAACACTTGTACAACTGCTTTACCGTTTCCAACCTCTAAGACTTTACCTAAACGTCTTTGGCCATCAGTTGTTTCAATCTCTACAAGTTCATCAAATGCTGCATTGTCTACACCATCAACAATTACTAGTGGTCCTTTAATCTCAGCAATCTTGCTGTATTGAACTCCACCTTGATTACTCAATTTTGAACCTTAACTCCTGTAACATTTTTGAATTGTTCAACCATATCAGTTGCAAGTTTATCTAATTTATCCATTTCATCATCTTTTACATCCATTCTTGCTTTGAGTAATGACGAGACTACTTCCATGGAACGAATGTCAGCTAGTGATGCACCGTCTTTGAGTGCTTGTTGACCTTTATTGTA
Source organism: uncultured Candidatus Nitrosopelagicus sp. (assembly GCA_937896695.1). Lineage (GTDB taxonomy): Archaea > Thermoproteota > Nitrososphaeria > Nitrososphaerales > Nitrosopumilaceae > Nitrosopelagicus. Next base: position 3,441 of record CALBOT010000144.1, read on the forward strand.
AAAGTCAACTTGTAATTTCATTAATTTGAATTGTTTTTCAGGACTACAGTAAGTATCTACATCATCAAAGGAGTTTTGTTGTAAGATTCCAATCTTAATCATTCTTGCAACTTCTAAGATTAGTTTTTCTTCATCTGGTAGTGCTTCAGGACCTAGCAGTTTAACAATTTCTTTGAGTGTATCTTCTCTTTGTAAGATACCATATGTTTCACTTCTAAGGTCAAACCAATCAGCACTAATATTTTCAGACCACCATTTTGCAATATCTGCAAGATATCCAGAATAGGAGTTCATCCAGTTGATTGATGGGTAATGTCTTGAATATGCTAAACTAGCATCTAAAGCCCAGAATGTTTTGATAAATCTCATTGTGTGTGTTGTTACAGGTTCTGTAAAGTCACCACCAGATGGAGATACAGCACCTACTAGAGATACTGAGCCGTCTCTTTCAGGAGAACCTTTTGCTCGGACACGTCCTGCTCTTTCATAAAATTCTGCTAATCTTGATGCGAGATATGATGGATAACCTTCTTCTGCAGGCATCTCTTCTAATCTTCCTGACATTTCACGAAGTGCTTCAGCCCATCTACTTGTAGAATCTGCTACAAGTACAACATCATAACCCATATCACGATAATATTCAGCAATTGTTACACCAGTGTAGATACTTGCCTCTCTTGCTGCTACTGGCATATTACTTGTATTTGCAACAAGAACAGTTCTATCCATGAGTGGTTTTCCTGTTCTTGGGTCTTTGAGTTCTGGGAATTCAACGAGTACCTCAGTCATCTCATTTCCTCTTTCACCACAGCCAATGTATACTACAACTTGAGAGTCAGCCCATTTTGCAATTTGATGTAATGTTACAGTTTTACCAGTACCAAATGCACCAGGAATTGAACCGGTGCCTCCTTTTGCTAATGGGAAGAATGTATCAATAACTCTTTGACCAGTAAGTAATGGAACGGTTGGATCATATCTTTTGAGATATGGTCTTGCTTGTCTAACAGGCCACTTGTGATACATTTTGAGTGGTATGTCAGAACCTTCAATTGTTGCAATCTCAGTTTCTAATGCATAATCACCTTCTGCAACAATGTTTGTAATTTTTCCACCCTTGTGATCTGGTGGAACTAGAATTTTATGTTCAATTAATGATGTTTCTGGAACAGTTCCAATTATACTTCCTGGATGAACTTCATCGCCAACTGCTACAGATGGTTTAAAGTGATATTGTTTTGTCATATCAACAGGAGTTGTTGTGATACCTCTTCCAATGAATGATCCTGATTTTGCTGCCAAATCCTTTAGAGGTCTTTGAATTCCATCATAAATTTGACCAATAATTCCTGGACCCAATAAAACACTTAATGGATTTCCAGTACCAATTACAGGTTCACCAGGTTTTAGACCACTAGTTGATTCGTAAACTTGAATGAATGCTACATCACCAGTAAGACGAATTACCTCACCGATTAATTTTGCATCTCCTACAGATACGGTTTCATACATTTTTGCATCAGCCATACCGTCAGCTTTGACTGCCGGTCCACTAATCCATACAATTTTTCCTTGTGCTACCATATCAATTACCTAGGTTAAATTGTGCTGCAATATCTTTTCTAATTAAAGGTTTCAACAATTCAATTCTTGCATCAATTGTATTATCAAAACTCATAGAACCATCTTTAGATGTAACTTTTACACCACCCATACAATCAATTAGATCGTTTGATAGTTCTGCACCAGAGATATTTGATACTGCAGATTGAACTACATCTTTGTCCTTAGAATTTGTGTAAACTATAACATCACTTGTATTGAGTGCAGAAGTTGCCTCAGTTAGTAATTTTGTGATTAAACTTGAATATTCAGAATTTCTTTCCATGTTTGCAATTTTTTCTTTAGCTTTTTCTAATACCTTTTCAGCAGATTCTTGTACAATTAAAAGAGCCTTGTTTCTAGCCTCCAAATCTGCACTTCCAACTATTTGTTTTTCAATTTTATCTGCCTCTTTTTTACCGTCAGATATGATTTTTTCATACTCTTCTTCAAGCATTGGAAGAGCATCAGAAAGTGTTTTTTGAGCATCTTCAAGAGAATTTTTCAGACTTTGTGAAAATTCAGATGAATTTCTCTCTAAAACCTTGTCGATTGTAGATTCTAAAGCAGAATTTGATGACAATAATTGCCATTTTAAAGAATTGAATTTTAATGTTTAGTACAGAATTGATTTGGAAAGATTTTAAAATCACTCGTCGGTCAGGTGGTTATCTTGGTAGTAGCAGATCTAATGGTGGGAACAGTAATCTTACCGCGATCAGATACACCAAACCTCATATCTAGACTAACAGAATTTGAATGGTTTCATAAGATCGATTCTACATCAGAAACTGTAACTCCAGAGGTGGATGATATTTTACTCAAAGCACAGCAATCATTCCAAGATATTGATGAGGTAGTCAAAGGGCTCGGTATTGAAAAAATAGTAGGAATGATTGAAATTTTGTTCAAAGGAACTGTGTTTAAAAAACAAAATCATGAATTGTCAGAACTGAAGGATATGGTCGATGAGATAATTAAACAATCTCCAAGCATCATTGACGAACCTAGAAAATTGTTAGATCAACAAGAAGAATTTAGAAGACAAATTGGAGAATTAACATCATTAATTGAAACTTTGGATGTAGTAAAGAAACTAAATCTTGATTTGGGCGGATTTGGTTTAATGAAACAATTTTACACTAATCTCTTCATTGTACAAACCAAAGATATTGATGAGATTAAGAGAAGTCTTGAAAACGTCTCCATAGATAATTATGAACTAAATTCAAAAGAAGAATCTGCACTAGTAATAATAGCAGATTCTAGCGATACAGATAAAGTTCTAAAAGTAATGAGAAGTTTCAATACAAATCCGTTTTCTATTCCTGAGAATATAGAGCAGAACCCAACAAAAGCATATGCTACTGCAGAATTAAAATTAAAAGAATTTCAAGAAAAGGAGAAAAAAATTGGTAAAGAGATTGCATCAATTATAAAAAAAATAAGACAGCCAATCCTAACATTACACGAAAAAGCTGAGGTTGCAAAAGATGTTTTAGAACTTCTCAGAAAACCAGGCGGAACAAAAAACTTTGCAGTTATTCAAGGTTACATTCCAAAGAAGATGGCTGGAAAGTTTACAGAAACAACAAAAGAATGGATGACAGTTACTGAAGAGATTAAAGATCCAGAAGAAGAAAAGAAATCTCCAACACTATTTGACAACAAAAGATTTGTTAAAACATTTGAAGTAATTACACAAAGTCAAGGAATTCCAAAGAAAGGAGAAGCAGATCCAACACCAATGATTGCATTGATGTGGCCAATTTTCTATGGAGTAATGTTTGCAGATTTAGGACACGGACTTTTGTTAATGGGATTAGGTCTTGTATTCAAACTAAAAGGACAAGGCACTCTCTCAAGATGGGGAATGCTAATTGCAATCTCTGGTGCAGCAGCAGCTATAGCAGGTGTTGGAACGGGAGAAGTGTTTGGATTCCACATAGACTACTTCCAACCATTCAAAGGATTGTTAGAAGAAGGAGGTCTGTTACATCCAGTTTCATGGTTAGTAGGTTCAATCAGTGTAGCACAACTAAACTTTGAACAAGTAATCAACATACTCAAAGTTTCAATTTTCCTTGGAATAATTCATTTGGTTTGGGCATTTGTATTACACATCAAAAAACTATGGAAAGAAGGTCACAAAGATACAATGTTCTTTGAAGCAATTCCAAACCTTACACTATACGGCGGAATTGTAGTAATCATGATGTGTGCAATCGGCGCATCATATGATGTAATGAACATGTACTCAAAAATTCACACAGAGTCTGTTCCATGGGTTACATTTTTCTTAGGAGAATGGGCACAAGTTTGGATTATTACTAGAATTGCAGGAATCATAATTATTGCATCAATTGTTTTGATGATGATTGGTGGAATAAAGCACAACAAGAAACATCCCGAGGAAGGAGGAAGTGCTGCAAATGTCATGATGGAAGTTCTATTAGGTAAAAGTGTAGAATGTCTTGCTCACACAATCAGCTATGCACGAATCGGAATTATGTTACTAGTACATGCCGCACTATTATTGACAGTAAACAATTCTTTTGCATCACTAGGCGGTGCAGAGTCACCAGGCGCACTTGCATTACTTATCGGAGGAAATATCGGAATCATGATGATTGAGGGATTAATCGTATACATCCAGTCACTGAGACTTCACTTGTACGAATTTTTCACAAAATGGTATGACGGCGGAGCTACACCATTCAAACAAGTCGTACCAGAAATGCTTTACAACCAATTCAAGTGGAAAAAATAATTAATTTTCTTGAATCATTTGTTTGTGTTTTTTGAGTTTTTCTCCTAGTTCTTTTATCTCATTGCGTAATTCTTCATAAGTGTCACCTAAGATGTTGATCTTTGCCGGCTCTATCATCAGTACCTTTTGAAGTTCATTCATTTCTTTTTGTTTTGTAACAATCAATTGATCGATTTTTACAATTTCTTGTTTGATTTTTTCAGTGGTGTTTTCAGACATATCCAATTCTCAACAAATTAATTAAAAATGTATATTATTTTTCTACAGGTAGGTTCAAGTCATTTCCCCATTCACCCCATGAACCAAGATATACTTTGACATTTTTGAATCCAATTTTTTTCAATGAAAGATAGCTGTTTGCTGCACGATATGCTCCTTGACAATAAGTTACAATTTGTGATTCCTTATCCATTGTGTAAAGAGATTCCAGATCATTATCAGATTTCAGTTTTCCAGAATTATCAAGATTTTCATTCCAGTCAATGTTTTTTGCAGTTGGAATATGACCACCTCTAGCTGCTCTAGGAGTAGTTCCGTCAAATTCTTCTGGGGAACGAGCATCAATTATTGTAACTTTACCAATACTTGCATTAAGTTCTTCAAAGCCAATTATGATTGAAGGATTTAGAGGCGTTGTAAGATTAGATGGTTTGTAGATAGTAGATTCAGAGACGGTTGGAAGGTTTTCTCCGCTCCATTTTGAAATACCACCATCTAACATTTGAACATCTGGGTGTGAGAAATAAAGACACATCCAAACACCTCTAGATGCAAGCATACCAGTTACATCATCATAGAAAATAATTTTTTTATTTTCATCAACTCCTGCATAAGAAAGAATTTTTCTCATATGCTCACCAAAACTTTCTATCCCTTTTTCAGAGGTATCCGCCCAATGAAACGAAAATAGATCTAAACTCACTGCACCAGGAATATGCGCTTTGGAATAATCCTTGTATGAACGAGCATCTATGATTAAAACTGAATCATCTTTGTATATTTTCTCTAATTCCTGTGTAGAAATGAACATGAATGATCTTTTCTAATGTGGAATAAAAATTAGTTTAGCATACGCTGTTTACTGAAATTAAAAAAAGAAAAAAAGAAAATTGAGTTTTTTTCTATTCGTTTACGTATGCTCTTTCACCGTTCTGTGAGAGGTCGAGTCCGATTTCCTCCTCTTTTGGAGTGACTCTGATTCCTCCAGGCCATACTGCATCCATTACCTTGAAGATTACAATGGAGACACCAAATGCATATGCAATTGACATTCCTGCAGCAATTATTGAAATTGCTTGTTGTTCATAACCTTCTGGTGTACCAGTCCATGCTCCGATTCCATCGCCTGTGTCCCAGATATGTGGACTAGCTAGTGTACCTGTTAAGATAGCACCTGTTAAACCACCCATACCGTGAACTCCCCATACATCGAGGGCATCGTCCCACTTTCGAGCGTTCTTGAATGCAACACATCCATAACAAACTGTACCTGCAGCAATACCGATAATTATTGCGGCCATTGGTCCAACCCAACCAGATGCTGGTGTGATTGCTACCAAGCCTGCGACGGCTCCTGTTGCGGCACCTACTATGCTAGGTTTGCCGGTGTGTGCCCATGACATCAACACCCACGTTACTGTCGCCATACCGGTGGCAGTGTTTGTGACTGTCCATGCGCTTACAGTGATTCCATCTACCATTACTTCACTTCCAGCGTTAAAGCCGAACCATCCGAACCATAGAATAGATGCACCAAGAACTACCATTGGTACATTGTGTGGCTCCATTGGAACTTTGCCATAACCTAGTCTTCTTCCGAGGATCAAGGCTCCTGCAAGTGCTGTAAATCCTGATGAAATGTGAACCACAGTTCCGCCAGCGAAGTCAAGTGCATATGATGGTGATAGATCTGGGTCGAGGTCTAAGCTTCCTCCACCGATGTAACCACCGCCCCATACCCAATGACAAATTGGATCATAGACGAATGTTCCCCATAAGAGAACAAAGACTACAATTGCACTGAATTTCATACGGTCAACTAAACCACCAACAATTAGTGCTGGTGTGATGATTGCGAAGGTTGCTTGGAACATAGCAAATAGTTGGTGAGGAACAGTTCCTGGCCAAGTATCACTACATACATCTCCTTCCTTCATCGTTTGCATTTGGTAATAGTGTGCCCAAGTATCTTCACATGGACTTGGAGCACCTAATGGTGCCCAGTGTGAAACTTGGTTAAAGCCAACATAATCAAGGTTGCCCATGAACATGTTTGCCTCGTTGTCTATTCCGCCAAATGCAAGTGAATAGCCCCACAATACCCATTGTACACTCATGAGACCCATGATTACAAAGACCATGCCAATTGTGTTGACTGCGTTCTTTGATCTTGCTAATCCTCCGTAGAAGAATGCAACACCTGGAGTCATGAAAAGTACTAGAGAGCTTGCAGTTAGCATCCAAGCCATGTCACCTGTATCTACATAACAGTACATGTCTGGGACGCCATCATCATCAGTGTCGTACCAACATTCGTTTGGGTTACCGGTATAGATACCAGCACCACCATCGGGATCACCGTTGATATACCCATCCATACCATCAGAGGTTTGTTGGGCATATGCTGTTGATAGAGCACCTGTTGCCGTCATAGCGACTGCGGCCATAAGTATTAGAGCATACTTATGGTTTCGAGATTTCATTATCAAAATCGCTGGATGAATGTATATAACAATTAAGATGTAAAATCTGTACCTAATGTAAATTATTATATTCTAGCATATCGTGATAGTAACATAGAATGAATAAATTATGTTACTTAATGAGGCAAAAAGGGGTATGAAAACAGAAAAACCACGATTGGCAATATTTGACACCTTCAAGACTAAATCTCAGCAGATAACTGGAGAGGCATCAAGACAAAGAGCAATCATACATCATCTATCAAATTCAACAAATTCCGCATCAAAGACGAGAACTGCCATATCTCAGAGCATTGCAGAAAAAAATAAAATTTTGTGGAAGAACATCTATTCAGGAATATTCAGGGATTTGGATGAAATTTTGATTCCATTAGGCATAGTTGAAGAAGAAGGTAGGCTTCCTCTAAAGAGAGGACCTAAAGCATTGCAACAAAATGGAATGCCATTTTATCATTTGACAAAAAAAGGAATGATTGTTTCTTTGGCAATAGATAACATGTCTGAAAAGAAAAAAATTCTAAGAGATATTGTTGATCAAACAGATGAACAAGAAAAACAAGCAGTTGAAATAATGCAGAAATTGATAAAAATTGCACCCAATTTTGGGTTTTCAATTTTTGAAAGATATGTCAAGGCATATTGTGAGAATAAAATTGACGATTTGCTTCCATTTACAGTGGAAAATGTGAGTAAATCAGCAGATAACTCAGCCCAGCTTCAAATTGAGTTATTAGAAGGATTTTCCAAGCTCTCAAAGTCAGATCGGGATCAAACCATTGATTTTCTAAAGAAAATCGATTGAAATTGTTAACAAACATTTAAAATCAGTTCGACGTGAGAAAAGCTAAATGGGCTCTGGAGGTTCTCAAAAAATTTTCGTTACTGTAAAATCATACAGTCAAAGAGGCAAACTACTAAAACGATCCGATATTCAGACTCTAGCAGAATCACGTGATCTTGAAGAATTAGTTACTAGAATTAAGAATACAAAATATGCTGATGCAGTAACAGGAATTGAAAAGCCATATTCAGCTGAAAAACTGGAAAATGCCCTAAGAGTATATCTAGCAGATGCACAATTCAAAATAGCCAAAGCCTCAGGAAAATCAAAAATTCTAGATGCATATTTTCATAAATTCCTCATAACAAATCTCAAGTTAATTCTCAAAGGAAAAATTCTTGGAAAATCACAAGAAGAAATTGAAACATACTTTAATTTTCATGCAGAAGAATTAATCAATCAGAGAGACGTCGTTGTAAAGGCTCTAGTGGCAAAAGATCTAGAAGAAGCAATATCAAGTCTTTCTACATCACCATTTTCTGCTGAAATTACAAAAGCAGTTGAATTGTACAATGAAACAAAGAATATTCAAGCCTTTGACATTTATTTTGACAAGATGTTATATCAGCAGATTAGCAAAGCAATTAGAAATGAAAATAATCAAGATATAACTAGAATCTATGGTAGAGATATTGATTTTTACAATATCATGAGTGTCGTTAGAGGAAAATTCTGGGGATTAGATGATGAAAAAATTGAAGACTTGTTAATACCACCAACTGCAACAACTCCAAAACACCTGCTAGATAGAATGGTCGCAGCAGAATCGGTCAAGGATGCAATTGATGAACTTTCAACTACAAAATACAAATCAATTATTCCTGATGCAGAAGATGAAGTCGAGGTGTTATCCCAATTTGAGCATTCATTAGAAATGGGAATATACAAAGCAACAAATGCATCATTTTCAAAAATGTTTAGTTTTGCAACAGTAATTGGAATTTCAAAGTTAATTGGATATGAAGTACGAAATATCAGTGCAACTGCATTTGCAGTTGAACAAAAAATTCCAGTAGAGACAACAATGTCAAAATTAATTTTAAACGAAGAATAGAATGACCCAAGTATTTTCACAAAAAAAAGAAATTTCCCCAGATTTTCTTGTAAATACACTTTGGGTCAGTACAGGTTTGGCTGTAATCCTTACTGTTCCATCAATTCTCATATTCATGTTTTTTTTACTCAATTTTGACAATATTGTTGCAGGTGCAATTATTGGATTTGGATTACATTTTGTTTTATTAGCGTTTTCAGAAAAAATATCAAAATTCCTACTATCAATTTCAAGTACAGAAGAAAAAAAGATACAAAATCACGGTTTTATGTCAAGTGACTATTTTACGTTTGAAACAGATGAAGAGAATGTGGTGATTTTAACAATTAAAGATGATAAACGAGAGAGAAAAGAAGTTCACACATATCTTGAAAACCATCAGATTTTCCATGTGGCTTTAAACAAATATCACAATAAAAAAACCGAGATTACATATTAGCTAGGTTTTGAGACTACTCAAAAAGTCATTACCTGCACCGAAAAAGTTAATGGTTTTTCCAGCCTTTTTCTTGGTATAACATCGCTCATAATATTGACATCCAGTACATTCAACAGATGCCTCCAAAATCGGAGTTTTTTGTTCTTTTAACAAATCACTTAGAACGCGAACTCGTCTGACGGTTTCTTCAAACATTCTTTTATTACGAGTTACTGAAAATGATATTTCCTCACCCAACCCATTGATGTAAATGATAACTCCATCAAGTTTGTCATAAGCATACATGCATGCGTTGATATACAAAATGTCTTTTGAAAATGGATTTTCTGGAAATTCGCCTATTGATCTGAAAATCATTACTAGATCATCGACTATCAAATCTGCTTGCGCTTCTAAACTAATGTCATTTAGTGAAAAATCTGCGGCTTTTGCACCAAACTCTAATTGTCTAAACATTCCTCCCACCAAATCTGAAAAACTGGTTTGATCTTTTTCTATCTCATCAGTTCTATCATAGAATGCTCTTCTAAGACAACCCGTAACTTCACTTGCATGAATTTTTGAAATATCATCTTTTTTGAATCTATATTCCAGTTCTCGTCCTACTGATTGAATTGCATTTTTTATAACCGACCTATAGTCGCGATCTCCCATCATGGTAGATCATTTTGATATCATCAGTGTTTTAAAGTTGTTCATAATGCATGTTTGGTCGAGCTGGAAATACCTTGAAAATAAGAAAAAGAAAAGAAAATTCTTTTTTGGTTTTAGTTTATTCGCCTGGTTCTTCTGGATGACCTTTGCCTCTAAGTGCAAATGTAACTACTGCTAATGCGATTGCTACGCCAATTGCTGAACCATATGCGGCCATATCTGCTTCTGCCATGAAAAAACCGTCTAGAAATAGAATATAACGTGTTGTATCATAATTTTTGAAGATTGTGATACAATTATCTAGTAAATTCGAAGGTGATCTCGTTTTCTCCGCCTGCAGTCATAGAACTAAGGTTGTAGTATGCCTCACCTGTCACACGCCACTGCGGATTGTCATTCTCTAATGCGTTCCAAAGTTCTGGGATATTACCGTCATTTTTGATGGTGAAATCATCTTTGATAATTGATGGTCTATCACTTAAAATCGTAAAGTAGTTTGAGGCAGAAACTAATCCACCAGGAGCAGCCCTGTCACCAATTGATTTTGTGCCAATCTTCATTCCGTCCTCATAGACATTATATCGAATCATCTCCAAAATAACAGATTTGTAATTTGGATTCGTAACCTTGAATGATATTTCTACAAATGCAGTTCTCTCATCAACGTCCTTGATTATAATATCATGAAGTTCGATTACCAAGGGTTCGATTACAGTAGCTCCTCCCGAGCCACCCAAACGTGCCTCACCGGAAGTATCATCGATTACGGAGGTTCCTGAATATGCAACAATCAAAATTACCACCGCAAAGGCGCCGACAACTCCAATAACTGGTATTCTAGGATTCAATAAAATTTTCTTATTTTTTCTTCATAAAAAGGAATCTAAAATATAGCACTAGTGCTGAAGAGAATCATGCAGTACTTTCAGGCAGTTCAGGAAGGAAAAAAGCGAGCAAATGAAGCCCAGATGAAATTATTTGATGTTGCAGGATTTGCCATGCTCACACTAACTACAAAGAAAAAAGACGGAAAATTCATTCCAATAGGAGAGGAGAACTATTGTGCTGCAATACATAGACCTGAAGGCTATCTAGTAATCCTAGTTGATTCAGAAGGATACACAAAGGCACAAACAAAGGACTTGGAAAAAGAAGAGGCAGCACAAATTTATTGTAAAGTTGAAGAATCAGGGATTGAAGAATTTCCAGGAAATCAGATTACAATTTGGACCGAGACATTTGATACAATTCAATCAGAATTTAAATAAAAAAATCAGACAGTTGCTTCTTTGAATTTGTTGAGATGTTTAATATCAGTAAAATCAACATCGCATTTTGCTTGTTCTCTGTATGAGCCATCTAATTCAATTAGCTTAGATAGTAATTCCAAGCCCTCATCTAATTTTCCTGATTTGATTAAAGATGATGCCATATTGTACATGCCAGTCTTACTGTCAGGTTTTACTTTCAAAACTATATCAAAACATTCGATAGCAGGGGCATACTGTTCAATTTTATGAAAACATAATCCTTTGTTCAGTAGTGCTAGAATGTTTTCTTTTTCTTGGGAAAGAACTCTATCATAGCAAACAATGGCGTCTTCATATTTTCCAAATTTTCCAAATATGTTGCCTTTTTTGAGTAATGCCTCCAGATGATTTGGGTCTTGAATCAAAATCTTTTCATAAAATGCTAATGCATTTTTTGGATTGCCTAGATTTAGTGCAGTTTGTCCACTTTTTAGTAATGATTCTATTTCAGACATGAATTGTTTATTATTTTTTTCCTAAAATAATTTCAGTTCCAGCAGCTCCACCCTTGATTGCTTTTTCAAGAGTTTTGATATCAGATTTTATCACTCTTGTTCGAATTTTTGAGCGTTCAATGATTTTTAGTGCAACAATATCCATCAGATCATAACCGCCTGCTACAGAATCCTCGTGGATTAGAAGTTTTTTCAAATTTTTCATCTCAATTGTTTTGAAGAGTTTTGCTTTTTTGTTTTTGTTAGGATCAGAGTCATAAATTCCAGAAACATCTGTTGCGTTAAGGAACTGTTCAGCATTTACCTTTTCTGCAATTAAAGCAGCAGTTCCATTTGTTGATTGGCCCGGATGCAATCCACCTGCAATTACAATCAAACCGCTATCTACTGCATGCTTTGCTTCTCGAAGAGTGGTTGGCGGATGTGGGTAAGCCTTGTCCTTTAGTGCATAAATTAGTAATTTTGCATTTAATCGCGATATTTCAATTCCAAGTTCATCTAAAGTGGATTCATCAGCGCCTGAAGAACGTGCATGCGTAATGTAGTGTCTTGCAATTTTTCCACCACCAGCAACTATGATTGGCTGGTATGTTTTGCTAATTTTAATCAGAAATCTAGCATAATCTTTGAGTAGCTTTACATTTTCCATTGCAAAAACTTTGCCTGAAAACTTGATTACAATTTTTTTCTTCATTTTTACAGTTCACCAAGAATTGATTTTGCAGCAATTTCAACTTTGTTTCTATTCTTTTGTTGAGTATATGCTCTAAGAATATTCATTTTTCCAGACATTGTAGATACAAGTGGTATTTCAGATATAGGAATTGTCTGCGGAGTGATTTTACTTCCCTCTTTTTTGATTAAGATTATCGAATTTGATTCTTTTTTTGATGGAGCAAGAGGCATGGAATGAGTGGTGGTGGTATCTATGAAAATTTGATTTTCATCTAATTTTGATTTTTTGGCAATATCTTTTCTGAACTGTTTTAGTGTATTTTTTGCAAATGTCTTTTTTCCAGAAATTGTTTTTTCAAACACACATTTGAAGAGTTTTCTGTTTTGATAATCAACTGCAATTTTCTTTGCTGCTCTCAGCTCAGAATTGCTTTCGGGAAGAGATGTCAATTGTTCTAAAATTGTATCATCTGTTTGTTTTACATATTCTTGAGCACTCATTGAACTCAATCCGAGATGATCGTCTGCCAAGCTCATTGCCTCTAGTAACATTACCTCACCTGCGCGTACAGTCTTATGAAAATATACGGCCTTGAACATCTGAAAGCGGGAAATCATCATTGTTTCAAAATTTACAAGCGCAGAACTTTGTAGGGCAAGTTTATTCTTGTAAATTTCAAAAGAATTTGTTATTCTATTATGGTCAATTTTTGCGTGTTCTGCACCTGTAAAATAGCCATCCCGTAAGAGATAATCCATCATATCGGCAGAGAGAGCGCCAGAAATTATTTCATTTTCAAACTGTTTGCTTCCCTCTCCAACTGCAAGACGATTGATTTTTTTCTTGTCAGTTGTTTTGGAAATAATATCACCGATTTCAGATTTCAAGATAATTTCTTTTCCAATTTGTTCATGTGTTATACGCTTTTTTTTCTGCAACACTTCTTCAAATAGATGTGAAAATGGCCCATGACCAATATCATGCAGTAATGCTGCTAATCTAATATCATCAGCATCTTTTACAGGCATTTGTTTTTTTGATGCAAGTGAAGTTGCAGCCATTCCTGCAATGTGCATCACACCAAGTGAATGCTCAAATCTTGTATGCTGTGCACCAGGATATGTCAAGTGTGCACCAGACAGTTGTTTGATTCGTCTTAATCTTTGAAAGACAGAAGTGTCAATAATTTGTTGTTCAGTACTGTTCAGTCTAATAAAATCATGAATCGGATCTGTAATTTCTAAAAATTGATTTTTCATAGTCCCATCTTTTTTGCTACTATTTTCATTACGTCATTGTGAACATCATTTTTTGATTGAGATGCGTTTACTACCTTCCAGCCCTTCTTTTTTGCCAATTTACGATATCCTTGAGAGATTTTGTTTGAAAATTCCTTATTTTTTTCAAATTTATCACGATTTTGTTTTTTTCTTGCAAATGACTCCTTTTGAGGCACGTCTAAAACAATTACAAGATCAGATTTTGGTAATCCCTCATCTAATTTTTCTAGCCAGTCTAGTTTGAGACCATTTGTTATTCCATATACCAAATTAGATTCTCTATATCGATTCATTATAACAACAGAATTTTTTTCATGTGCTTTTATGACATCATTAGCTCGCTCCCATCTGTTTGCAGCTAAAAGACAATGGATTACCTGTGCAGGATACTTTCTTTTTCCGTGCAGATATCTATCAATTTCTTTTCCAATAGGAGTTGTATAATCAGGAAACGAGAATAATTTTACCTTTAATTTTGCAGAGCGAAGTTTTCTTTGTAGCATAGCAGACTGGGTCTTTTTTCCAGCTTGATCTCCACCTTCAAATGTTATAATCAATGTATAGATGGATGTTTCTTTGAATTAAAATCTTGGGCAGGATTAAGAATAATTTTTTCTTCCTACTTTGAGTTTGTCTAGACGTGTTGTTTCTTCGTCACTAACCTTTTCTTCAATCTCTTCTTTGATTTCCTTTGATTTTTTTGATTTAGAGGAAGCCATTTTGCTCATAGTCATTTTACTACCATTACAATATTAACACTAGCGATCGTTCTCTATGCAGATAACATAAGATTATTTCTTCCTAAATAGAACAGAAATTCCAATTATTACTCCAGATGCGATCAGACCTAGCGTTCCAACAGTTTCATTAGTCTGAAACATAAACGCAGAACCAAGAAATACGGCTGCTGCAAAAATACTACCTGCCAACATTGAATTGTTTTTCTTTCCCGATTGCTGCTGCATCAGTTTTGTATCATCCATGAATTTTTTTATTTCAGGTGCAATCGTTAGTGTATCTTCAATTGTTTTTGCAAAACGTGAAAATGATCTTTTAATTTCTTCAACGTATGCATCTTTGATTAGCGATTCTTCTTCTAAAATTTGTCTTAACACCTTGATGAACTTGAAGTCTACCTTGTGTGTGTGGTATATGCCTTCAATGATTGTGGACATTCTCAAGTATAGAGCTAAATGTTTTGGTAACTTGAATGGAAATTTGGACATTGTCTTGTTTGCCATGTTCATTAACTGTTCAACTTCCATCTCATCAGGTTTCTTTCCATACATGGACTTGATTGATAACTCGATTCCCTTTTCAATCACCTGACGATTGAAATCTGGTGCCAGCATTCCCAGCTCATCCATTGCTGTGACTGTTCTAGGAGGGTTTTTCTCTATCAATCCCAGGTATAATCTGACTAGCTTTACTCTAGTTTCATCATTAATACGGCCAATCATTCCAAAGTCATACAAAATGAGCGTACCATCGTCTTTTACCGAAATGTTTCCCGGATGAGGATCTGCATGGAAAATGGAATGCTTGAGAAGCATTGTAAAGAAAACCTTGTGAACATCAATTACCAGTTTTTGTCTGTCTATGCCTTTTTCATCCAAAGACTGAATGTCTGTTACCTTTATTCCTGGAATATACTCCATTGTTAGAATATTTTTTGTAGAATAATCATCATGGACTTTTGGAATTACTACGTTATTGTATGGCTCCATGTTTTTCTTTATTGTTTTGAGATTGTCAGACTCTTTTGTGTAATCTAACTCCTCATGCATTGATTCGACAAACTGTTTCATTATTGGAATGATTGAAAATCTCAGGTTTGGATCTACAAACTTCATTGCAAACGGAATTATTTTCATCAGTACCTTGAGATCCTTTTCAACAACCTTTTCGATTCCAGGTCGTTTGACCTTTACAATTACCTGTTGGCCGTTTCTTGTTCCTCTGTAAACTTGACCTAAAGAGGCACCAGATAGTGCAGTAGTATCTAAAGAATCAAATTTTTCATCAATCTTACCAATGTCTTGTTCTATGACAGGTCTTACCTTTTCAAATGACTCGGCAGGAACATCATCTTGCAGTTTTGATAGTTCTTTCATGTATGGTTCAGGTAAGATGTCTGCTCGTGATGATAGCCACTGTCCGAACTTTATGTAGACAGGACCTAATGAGATGCAGGTGTTTAGTATTCTTCTTGCATGACGCTTGAATCGCTCCTCATCAACATCTTTTTTGTCATCAGATATCCATAAAACGCGATCTTTTCTTAATGCCAGGATTGATGGCAGTAATTTGATGAAAACGTAGATTGTTCTTCCTAAAACCATTGTAAGTTACTCCTTTAGCTTTTTTGCTATACGGTAAGATGCATATCCTGCAACTAGAGATGCTGCCAGTCCAC
>CALBOT010000145.1 GCA_937896695.1 uncultured Candidatus Nitrosopelagicus sp.
AAGAAGAATCGGTAAGATATACGCTTGTGTCTAAAACATAAAATTTTTTTGTCATATAAACCTTTCGATTTTTGGGCCTTTCATGGCGGCCTCATTTATAAATAGAGAGGTCGTTTAAGATTTTACTTTATAGTTACCAATAGCGGAGAGATAATCTTATGAAAGATGCGGTAGCAAAGATAATGATGGTTTTAGTGGCGTTTTTAACGTTTGTTGGATGCGCGTCTTGTGCCAATAATTCATATCTTTTCTGGGGCTCCATCGAACTAAACTTCAATGGCAAAAGAACGCCCGCGTACGGTTATGAAATATTTTATCGACCTACAACTGCAGACATAAGTGATCTCCACGGACTAAAGAAGTTGAATTTTAAATGGAAAAAATAGCGATGAAGAAATTGCTGAATTTCTAAAAGACTTATCAGATAAAGGAGAAACTGACGAAGAATTACGTGCAATGTTTACAAAAATGAAGGAGTATTCCGTAAACATCAACCCACGTTGTCATGGAAATTTGATTGACATTTGTGGAACGGGAGGAGATAATTTACACACATTTAACATTTCAACAACTGCATCATTTGTTATTGCAGGAGCAGGAGGAAATGTTGCAAAACATGGAAATCGTTCTGTTTCAGGAATATCGGGAAGTGCAGATATTTTCGAATATTTTGGATTTGATTTGAACTCTGAACCATGGATGGTGGAAGAAATGATAGAAAAAATAGGCATAGGATTCATGTTTGCACCTAAATTTCATCCTGCCATGAAAAATGTTGCACCAGCCAGAAAAATAATTGGAAAAAGAACTGCATTTAATCTGCTAGGACCATTATGTAATCCCGCAAAAGTCAGACATCAAATGATAGGGGTTTTCGCAGATAATTATATAGAAAGAATTGCAAAAATTATGCAAAAAAATTTTTCAGATACAGTGCTGACAGTAAGATCTTTTGATGGGATGGATGAATTATCAACAACAACAAAAAATAAAGCATGTTTATTAAAAAATGAAGAAATAACAGAATTCATTATTGATCCAAGCAAGTATAATATGGAAAAAGGTAATTTATCAGATATTCAAATTTCAACTAAAGAAGAAGCCATAAATTCATTTGTCAAAGTTTTGAATAATACATCAAATAAGACAATGAAAGAGATTACAGTGTTAAATGCTGCAGGAGGATTGTTGGTCGGAGGTTTATGTAATAAATTTGAAGAAGGCATAGAATTAGCGCGACAGACAATAGATAATGGAAAAGCATTTGAAAAATTAAAACAATTTGTAAAAGAAAATAATTCATTAGAAAAACTAGAGGGGTTTAATTGACATGGAAAACATTTTAGAAAAATTAGTAAATAATTCTAGAAAAGCAATTAATGACGGAGTGTATGACATTAAAGAATCACTTCCAAATTCAGGAATAGATTTAGGTGATGTAATAACAAAATCACAACATGCTCCACTAATTACTGAGGTAAAATTTTCATCTCCTGCATTAGGAAATATTAGAAAAATATCAGATCCAATAGAAATTGCAATTCAAATGGTAAATGGAGGAGCTTCTGCATTATCTGTATTGACTCAGCCGTATTTGTTTGATGGTTCTCCTGAATTTTTTATGAAAGTTAGAAAAGTGGTAGAAATTCCTATGTTGATGAAAGACATTACAATTGATAAAGTTCAGATTGACGCTGCAAAGAAAATTGGTGCAGACTATTTCTTGCTAATTCAGTCACTTTTTGATAAAAAAATGGTTTTGGAAATGGATGAATTAATCGATTATGGGCATAAAAATGGAATAAAGGTAATTGTCGAAGCACATACATCAGAAGAATTTGAAAATGCATGTAAAACTAATGCAGATATTGTAGGAATCAATAATCGTAATCTAGACACATTGAAAATAGATCTTAACACTACCAAAAACATACTAGAGAAATCAAATTCTACAAAAATTATTATCTCAGAAAGCGGAATTGAATCTAAAGAAGACATTCGATTTCTTCATAAATGCGGAGCGAGAGGATATCTTATAGGAACAGCAATAATGAAAAATGAAAATATTGAACAAACAGTTAGAGGATTAGTGAATTCTATATGAAAATAGGAATACCAAAAGACGGACGATTTGGAGATTTTGGTGGGAAGTATATTCCAGAAACATTAGCTCCTGCAATAGAAGAGTTAGAGAGAAATTATCTGAAAATTAGAAATGATAAAAATTTCAAGAAAGAATTGGGCAGACTGTTAATAGATTATGCAGGAAGACCAACTCCAATATACTTTGCAAGAAATCTTACGAAAACCGTAGGAGGTGCAAAAATCTACTTAAAAAGAGAGGATTTGTTACACGGCGGAGCTCATAAAATTAACAACACGTTGGGACAAGCGTTACTTGCAAAACGTATGGGTAAAAAAAGAATCATTGCAGAAACTGGAGCAGGACAACACGGAGTTGCAACTGCAATGGCCTGTGCAAGTTTAGGATTAAAAGCTGAAATTTACATGGGTTATGTTGATACAGTTCGCCAAAAACAAAATGTTTTCAGAATGGAATTATTGGGAGCCAAAGTACATGCAGTGAAATCTGGTTCAAAGACACTAAAAGATGCAATTAACGAAGCAATGAGAGATTGGATTACAAATGTAGATTCAACATATTATCTACTAGGATCAGCTGTAGGTCCACATCCATATCCACTAATGGTAAGGGATTTTCAAGCAGTGATAGGAGTAGAGATAAAAAAACAAATGAAAAAAATTCCAAATGCAGTAATAGCATGTGTGGGAGGAGGGTCAAATGCAATAGGAACATTTTATCCACTAATAGATACAAATACAAAAATTATTGGAATAGAAGCTGGAGGAAAAGGAGTTAAAACAAAATTACATTCAGCACCACTTACTGCAGGTAAAAAAGGAGTATTACATGGAATGATGACATATCTTATGCAAGATAAGGACGGACAGATTAGTGAAACCCATAGTATTTCTGCAGGATTAGATTATCCAGGAGTAGGACCAGAACATGCATATCTCAAAGATGAAAAACGAGTAGAATACAAAGCCGTGACAGATAATGAGGTCATTGATGCATTTTTAATTCTTACAAGAACTGAAGGAATTATTCCAGCATTAGAATCAGCACATGCAATAGCACATGCAATTAAAATTTCTAAAAAAATGAAAAAAACAGAATCAATTGTAGTCACCTTATCAGGTAGAGGAGACAAAGACATCGATATTGTAAAGGAGTATTTGAGTAAAAATGTCAAAAATAAAAGAAAAATTTAAACAATTAAAATCAAAGAATGAATCTGCACTAATCTCATATATCATGGCAGGATATCCGTCAGAGAAGGCAACACTTGCAGCTGTTAGAGGATTAATCCAAGGAGGTACAGATATCATTGAACTTGGTTTTCCATTTTCAGATCCAATTGCAGATGGACCAACAATTCAAATGGCAAGTACAGAATCATTGAACAGTGGAACAAAGATTAACAATTTCTTTTCGATTGTAAAAAAAATAAGAAAAGAATCAGATATTCCGTTAGTATTAATGACATACACCAATATTCTGTATAATCAAACATATGAGAAATTTATTTTGCGTGCAAAGCAAGCAGGAATTGATGGATTAATTTTACCAGATATGGCAATAGAAGAATCAAAAGAATATGTCAAGGCAGCCAAAAAAGTAGGAATGGATACAATATTTCTTGTTTCACCTAACACTGAAAAAGATCGATTAAAACAAATCATCAAATCTACATCAGGATTCCTTTACATGGTAGCAGTTTTTGGTACCACTGGAGTTCAAACTAAAATTCACAAGTATACAATTGATGCACTTAAAAATACAAAAAATGCCGCAAAAGGAAAAATTCCAGTTGGAGTAGGTTTTGGAATTTCTACAGATAAAGATGTCCAAAAATACGTATCATCAGGAGCAGATGCAGTAATAGTAGGGAGTGCAAACATAAAGATTATTGAAAATACGCCTACAAGTAAAATTCAAACTAGAATTGCAACATTCACAAAAAAATTAAAAAACAAAACCAAATAATGGAATAAAGGAATAAAAATAAGAACTGTTTAAGAAAAAAATGCAGACAAAGTTTATTTTTGTAACAGGCGGAGTTATGTCCGGTTTAGGGAAAGGAGTAGTTTCATCATCCATTTGTAAATTGCTACAATTATCAGATCAAAAGGTTTCATGTATCAAAATTGATCCATATCTGAACTATGATGCAGGAACAATGAATCCAATTGCACATGGAGAAGTCTTTGTCACAGATGATGGAGGGGAATGCGATATGGATATAGGAAATTATGAAAGATTTCTTAACCAAGATATACCAAAGTCACATAATATTACAACTGCCCAAATCTATTCAAGCGTCATAGAATCTGAACGGAAAGGTGAATACTTGGGAGCCTGTGTTCAAATTATACCACATGTAACAGACGCAATCAAAAATAGAATTAAAAAAATTGCGACAGATGAAGAATTAGAAATACTGGTTGTAGAATGTGGAGGAACAGTAGGAGATATTGAAAGTTTACCATTTTTAGAAGCATTAAGACAAATTAGAGTTGAAGAAGGTTCAGAAAACGTAATTTTCGTTCATGTTACATTAGCGCCATCACTAGATGTAGTTGGCGAACAAAAAACAAAACCTACACAACACAGTGTTCAAGAATTAAGAAAAATCGGCATACAGCCAGACTTACTATGTGTAAGATGTTCCATTCCATTGCAGGATAAAACAAGAAATAAAATTTCAATGTTCACAAATGTAACAAATAATGATGTGTTTTCATGTCACGATGTTGATTCGATTTTTCAAGTACCGGAGATTTTATATGACCAAGGACTAGTTGATGTGATTTTTAAGAAATTTAACAAAATTGGATATGTTAATGCATCACAAAACTGGGATACATGGAATCAGATAGTTAATTCTCTGCATAACGAAGGAGACCCAATCAATATTGCAATGGTAGGAAAGTATGTGACACTTGCAGATAGTTACGTTAGTGTAAATCATGCATTAAAACATGCAGCAGCATCAATTGGCAAAAAAATTACAATTGATTGGATTGATTCAGAAAACATTAATGGTAATGTGGATACGCTATCAAAATATAATGGAATATTGGTACCAGGAGGTTTTGGTACACGAGGTTCTGAAGGAATAATAAAAACGGCTAATTTTGCAAGGGAAAGAAATATTCCGTATCTTGGAATTTGTTTCGGATTTCAGTTAGCAGCAGTATCATTTGCAAGAAACGTATGTAATCATGTAGATGCAAATTCTACAGAAATTGAACAAAATACCAATAATCCAATAATAGATTTACTTCCAGAACAAGGTGAAGTTACAGATATGGGAGGATCATTAAGACTGGGCGCAAACGAGGTTAATGTCAAACCAAATACGATAGCAAACAAAATTTACGGACAAGATAAAATTTCAAAAAGACACAGACATCGTTATGAATTTAATACAAAATATCTAGACGAATTTGCCCAAAAAGGAATGATCTTTTCAGGCGAAAGTGATGAAGGACGAAGAATGGAAATTTTAGAAATACCAGAACATAAATTTTTTGTAGGAGTTCAATTCCATCCGGAATTTAACAGCAGACCCGGATATCCAGAACAAGTATTCAAAGCATTTACTACTGCTGCAAATCAGAATTAATCAGTTTTGATATTTCATAAATTTTTTGGCGTGAATCTCTAATGGAAATTTTCTTTTTGACATAGCCTTTTTCAAGTAAATGACTCATAGCTAAACGAACAGTTCTGTCAGGCAACATTGTCTTTTTCACTAACTCTTTTTGGCTCATAGAACCCTCATATTCTAAGATTTTAAGAAGCAATTTTGAGCTTGGTGGCATATTGAACAAATCTTCTGCAAGTTTGACTTTTTTAGCAATTGCAGAAATTGCAGTTGTGTCTTTTTTTAGGCGTATAATATTAGCAGAGGGCTCATAATTTGTGGCTTCTACAGAATTTTTTACTTTGTAACGATCTAGACCATCTAATACCACTTCACAGTGTAATCTTGATGAAATTTCATCAACCTCAATTACACTGGCATTAGATACAACCAATGGACGTCTAGTAATATCAATAGAATTTACAGAAATTATTCCAAAGACATCAGAATCTTGGAAAATTACAGGACCGCCTGCAGACATAGAATATGCAGAAGAACCAATAGGAGTCGAAATTATCACACCATCACTACTGTCGTGCCATACCTCATCACCATTAACTCTCAAAGTATGTTCCATCAACATAGCACTTCTAGAAGAAAAAACAGCAACATCATTTAGTACAGGATATACATTTTTTCCATCTATTTTTACACCTAAACGAGTTACTTGTTCAGTTTGGAAATCCATTTTTTTAATTCTGGAAATTAATGATGGAAGTTGCTTTAAATCAAGCTGAGATAAGAATCCATCAGATTCAGATTCATTTATTCCTAAAACAGGAATAGAGGAGTCAAAAGTTCTATGGAAATAATTTCTAACTCCTTTATCGCCACCAAGAACAAATACACAATCAGATTTTTTATTCTTAGATTTTGTTCCAATTTTTGATGATGATATGTGATTTTCATCAAGAATTTTTTTAAGAATTTTTTCAGATGAATCAGTTAATCCAGTTCCAAATATTCCAACATGCATAGATAAATTATTTTGTTATGTACAATATATTGTTAGATCTGCTTAAACTCGACTATATTATAAAAATAAGAGCCATTGCTTTCTAATGCATTTTTTTCTGGAACTTTTTCAAGACCAAATGCCTTTGATTCTAAAGCAGATTGAGCTGCACCACCTGCAAATGATAATGCCCAGAGAAAATCTTTTTCTTTTAACATAGTACAGGTAAAAGTTGAACAGAAAATATCTCCAATTCCTGTTGTGTCAGTGAGAGTCATTTTTGGTAAGAAAATTGTATATAGTTTATCTTTAACAAGTAAAGAAATTTCTTGTTTGTTAGTATGTATCACATATTCAATACCGAGTTTTTGTAATTGTTTTATTCCATCATTTCCAGTTAGACCCGTTAATGCATAGAGTTCGTCAGGATTCATTTTAATTGCATCAACATTTGCAAGATCTAGCGAAGTTCTTTTTAGAGAAACCTCATTGTTAGAATTTTTTTCTCTAAGAAATCCTTGAGGATCCAGAAAAGTGAAATTATCAGAATTTTTAATTTGTGAATATGTATCTAAAGAAATTTCATCAAATACAGGACTGATTATTGTTCCATCATCACTGTTTTCTATAAAATCAATATTTGCACACATATTTTCAACAAAAAGTTTTCTGTCAGAATTATTCAGTTCTATTCTAAATTTTGTGGTGTTTTTCGATGATAATGCATCATGTATGTTA
>CALBOT010000146.1 GCA_937896695.1 uncultured Candidatus Nitrosopelagicus sp.
TGATGACTTTAACCTAGTTTCAGTAAATGATTTGTTAGATATTGATCATCTTGCCTATCTTTTAAAATATGATTCAGTCCATGGCCCTTTTGATGGATCCGTAGAAGTAAGTGATAATAAGTTAATAATAAATGGAAAGCCTATCAAAATTACTGCTGAAAGAGATCCTAATAATATTGATTGGTCTGGAATGGGTGTAGAAATTGTAGCTGAATGTACAGGTATTTTCACTTCAATAGATAAAGCATCTTCTCACCTTAACTCTGGAGCAAAGAAAGTTGTAATATCAGCTCCAAGCCCAGATGCTCCTATGTTTGTAATGGGAGTTAATCATAAAGAAGCAAAATCCTCTGATACAATTGTTTCCAATGCTTCATGCACAACAAATTGTCTGGCTCCAATCGCAAAAGTACTAAATGATAATTTTGTTATAGTAGAAGGCCTGATGACCACAGTTCATGCAGCAACTGCTACTCAATTTACAGTAGATGGTCCATCTAAAAAAGATTTTAGAGGTGGTAGAAGTTCATTGTTAAATATTATTCCTAGTTCTACCGGAGCTGCCAAAGCTGTTACAAAAGTAATTCCATCATTAGAAGGTAAACTTACAGGAATGGCATTTAGAATTCCAACTGCTAATGTTTCAGTCGTTGATCTTACTGTAAGACTTGAAAAAAATACCTCATATGAAAAAATAAAAAAAGTCATGAAAGATTCTTCAATTAATGAGTTAAGTGGAATACTTGGTTATTGTGAAGATCCTGTTGTCTCTCAAGATTTTATTGGAGATAAAAGAACATCAATCTTCGATGCTAATGCAGGTATGCAATTAAATTCTAATTTTTTTAAAATAATTTCATGGTATGATAATGAATGTGGTTATTCTAATAAACTTCTTGATTTATCTAAACACATATATTCAATATAACAAATAATGATTCTAGTTGTTGATAGTGGTTCTACAAAAACTGATTGGATAGCCCTTGACGATAAAGGTGAAGAAATCTTTTCTACACAAACATTAGGTTTAAATCCCCAAATGCTATCAAATGAAATTTTGAATGAGAGAATTAAAAATAATTTTGATATTTATAAAAATAGAAAATCAGTCAAAAAGCTTTTCTTTTATGGAGCTGGATGTGGAGTTGATTCAACTCAAGAGAGAATTTTGAAAATCTTTAAATCGATTTTTATAAATAGCGAATTTGATATAAAAGAAGATACATATGCTGCAGTTTACTCAGCTGTTGATATTGGAACTCCATCAATAGTTAATATTATTGGAACTGGTTCAAACTGTTCATATTATGACGGAAAAGATGTAATCCAGAAAGTTCAATCTCTAGGTTATGTTCTTATGGATTATGCTAGTGGAAATTATTATGGTAAATATTTAATTAGAGCATATTACTTTAATAAAATGCCAGAGTATTTAAGAGAAGAGTTTGCAAAAAATTATGATTTATCTCCAAATACTATTAAAAATAGACTTTATAGAGAAGAAAATCCAAATACATATTTAGCTGGATTTGCAAAGTTTTTAATTGATAATAAGTCTAATGAATATTTTAAAGAAATTATTTTTAAGGGACTAGAAAGATTTATAGATTATCAAATACTTCAATATGATGACTTTAGTAAAGTTGATGTACATTATGTGGGTTCAATTGCATATTATCTAAAAGATGAAATTTCCAAAGTTGGAAAAAAATATAATTTAAGAACAGGAAGATTCATTCAAAGACCTATTACTGGTCTAGTTGACTATCACAAAAGAAATATATTAAGTTGACTATAAAATAGCTATCATCGATATTTCAACATTAACATTCATAGGTAATGTTTTGACAGCTATAGTCTCTCTTGCTGGTTCATCTCCTTCAATAATATATTTTCCATAAATTTCATTTACTTTTTTAAAAAGATTCATATCTGAAAGAAAAATTGATGTTTTTACAACATTTGTAAAATCCATATTAGCTTCTATTAATATATTTTTTAAGTTCAACATGACTTGATTAGTTTCTTCCTCAATAGAATCATTATTAAGTTTCATTGAATTACTAGGCATAATGAAAACAGATGTTCTTACTGGTTGGTATTCAGCAGGCTATGACCTTCCATATATCATAAATAGATGTAAAAGACTTGGTCTTCCTTATGAGAACCTATCTCCGTTAAAAGATGTGTATATTAAAAAGCGTGGTGAATATTGGAGAATAAACATAAAAGGTTTAGACCATGTAGATATGATGGAAGCAGTTCAAGATATGGGATATAATCTTCCTAATTGGAAACTAACAACTGCAGTTAAAGAAATTATTGGTGATGAAGATCTAGATAAACTTACTGAAGTTACATGGAGAGATTGGATAGATAACTATAAAGGATTTATCGAGTATGGTATTCGAGATGTAGAGATACTTGCAGAATTAGATAAGAAAATACAGATATTTGACTTATATACTACACTTCAGCAGATCGCGCATACTGACACATTAGGTGGTACATTCCACAAATCAATGGTTGTTGATAACTATATATTAAAAGAAAACCATGGTAAGATTGTATTTCCAACTAGACATACAAGAGCAAAACAACAATATGAACTTGCACGTGATCAGGAATTTGAAAGAATTAGTAAAGCAGAATACGATAGAGGTAAGTTTGATGGTAAGCAAGGATTTATAGATTTTAGAAAAGAAGTCCAACGATTGCTTACACAATTAGCAACAAAGATTAATGGTAAGGTAGAGTTTCTTGTAGTTGCTGATGATTATTCAGAGGCAGAAATACCTACAACTAATCCTAATACAGGTAAAGAGTTAAATTTAAAAGATAAGAAAAAAGCACAAACAGAAAAACAGGCAATTGAAAGTTTGAAAAACGTATTGGAAAAATATTTTACTGATCCTATGTATGACGATAACAATGGAGATGGTATTAAAGACACAGGTGCAGAAGCATCAGATTCTGATATTTTACAAGACAGAGATGCAGTAATAAAATTTTTAGATGATGCCGCTAATGGCAAAATTTTAAAAATGGAAGATGTAATTGCAGTAGGCACTGACCCAAGTAGAAATCCTTTAGAATCAATGGAAGAGATAGTTAGACAAACTGCTGAAAAAAATGGTAAACAGGAGCATTTTCTGTTTTATCAAAAACTTGTAGATCAAGGCATTATGAAGCAAACTGCAGAAAATACCACAAGCGGTAATGTTGGACCAGGTGAATTAGCATTACTATTACTATGTGCTCCTGCAGAAAAAGGCACAAGAGGAGACTTATTAGTTGACGGCAAAGAAGTAGAAATCAAGTCTGGTAGTTTTGGAAAAGATGAAGAAGGAAAATCTACAACAGGCGCAGGTGGCAAATTTAATAGTAAATTTATTGTAAAAGGAAAAACAGCAGGTAGTAATTTAGAACGTAGTTTAACAACAACATTAAAAGAGTTTGGTGTAGATTTTAAAAATACATTTACTGAATATATGGCAGAGAATAATAATACAATTAGCCAATATAAGTTTGATCCTAAAAAAATGAACTTACCTACAATCAGTACTACACAGTTTGATCTTGTGTGGAATCCTTATTTTGCAAAAATAGGATTAACAAATTCACAAGTATTAGCAGTAGCAGAAGCATTTTCACTTTGCACTTTTGAAAGAAGTACAGATGCAAAAGCACATCTACAAACTGTTTTCAAAGTAATGGATGAAGCATTTGGTAGCAAAAATGTTTATAAAACAATGTTGTCCAGAAGTGTTAAAGGCACACAAATAGTTGGTGAAGAAATGCGTAAGATGTTAATATCATTGCAATTTACAAGTTATCAGTTTAGTAACGAAAATAATACTAAATTACATGATTTAATATTATACATGAACAAATTAAAATCTACAATAACAACAGTATCAAATGTAAAAGACTTAATAAATAAATTTGAAGCAGGCCAAATTGTTGCAGTTAAAGATATAAACTTAACAGATACGCAACAAACTGC
>CALBOT010000147.1 GCA_937896695.1 uncultured Candidatus Nitrosopelagicus sp.
AGTTCCAGAAGGACATAGTCGTTCAGATGTAATGGCATTTGTGACTGAAATTCTCCATTACAATGGAATTGATATGGCCGATGCCCTATTCACCCAGGACGGATTGGTAATTGTCCTCAAAGAAGAGGATGCACCAAGAGCATATGAGAAGTTACGTGCTCAAATATCTCGATAATTTTACACTGCAATCTTAAATTAGCATTAAAGGGGCTGAAATATCATGAATTTGATTTTTCTGAGCATTTTTGAAGAATTTCAAAATTTCTTCAAAGATGGATTTCTCTCAAAAATCAATACTGAAGGATTAGAGGGCTCAAATGCTCGTGAATTAGTAAGCTCATATTTTGAAAATAATCCACTTCCAGAAGTAAATCCTTCAACTCCTGGGTATGATTTTATCTCTCAAGGATTGATCAATATTCAGAAATTTTTAGGCGAGGTTTCAATGGGAGAAGGTTCCCTCATTGCATCAGCCCCAATCTTACTTTTAGCAGCAAGTGTTGTTATCATTTTAGGTGTTTTAGGAGAGGCATTTTTCAAAAAGACAGGCATACCGGACATTGCCTTTTTGATGGTTTTAGGAATCATAATTGGACCAATTTTAGGAATTGTACAGCCTGCTGCAGTAGTTGAGATTGTGCCATACTTTGCAGCACTTGCATTAATCATAATCATGTTTGATGGTGGTTACAACTTACATATTGGAAATGTTTTGAAGACTGCACATTTTGCAATTGTTTTAGTTATTTTGGGATTTGCCGTGTCGGTTGGAATTGTCACCGGATTCGCTCACTGGGGTTTAGGATGGGAGTGGTTAGACAGCATACTACTTGGAACTATAGTGGGTGGTAGCAGCTCGATTATTGTCTTTGGCCTAGTTAGAAAGCTCAAAATATCGGATGATGCAAAATCAATGCTCAGTTTTGAATCTGCACTAACAGATATCCTATCGACCATAGTTGCATTTGTCTTGTTTGAGGCAGTTCTTACAGGAAATTTCAGTTTAGATCTGCTTGGAGAAACGATTGGAAGAGCAGTTATTGTTGGACTAATTCTGGGATTTGGTGTCGGAGTACCATGGATGTTTATCATATCAAAACTAAGCAATGCACAGCACAACTACATGCTTACACTAGGTGTATTATTCCTGTTATTTTTCCTGGCAAATTCATTTGGAGAATCAGGAGCATTAACAGCACTTGTGTTTGGATTAATGCTTGGAAACAAAAAGTATCTGCTGAAAAAATTACACATTAAACTTCCAGAACATACAATTGACAATTCACTTCATACACAAGTGACATTCATTGTTAGAGCATTCTTCTTTGTCTTTGTAGGATTGTTAGCAAGCTTTGGTCAAATTGAATATGTCATATTTGGAATTGTAGCTGCAGTGGCAATTTACATTGGAAGAATTGCAATTACACATACGGCACTTGTACGTGGATTCTCAAGACTAGATAAGAAAGTAACATCAGTAATGATTCCAAGAGGATTGGCTGCTGCGGTACTAGCAACAATACCACTTACAATGGGATTGCAAAACGGAGAAGCATATCCACAAATTGTATTTTTCATTTTACTAACATCTGTAATTATTACAACAATTGGACTTGGTAGTGCAAAGAAAATACCTCCACCAGAAGGTAGCGGCGGTTTTGTTACAGAAGCAAACGATAAATAATTGTTTTATACGTCTATAGATTCTTTCAAACCTTTGTAGCGGTTTCGGATTGTAACTTCAGTGACATTTGCAGCTTCTGCAATGTCACGTTGTGTTTTGTCTTCACCATTCTTGACACATGATAGGTACAATGCTGCTGCTGCCAATCCCATTGGGTCTTTACCAGCAGATGCTTCGTTATCTTGTGCAATTTTCAAAACTTTGATTGCATAACGTTTTGTTTTTTCTGCAATACCAATTTTACTTGCAATTCTTGCAACACACTGTACTGAATCAGTTACAGGCATTTTCAAGTCTAATTCTTTTACAAGTAAACGATAACATCTTGCAATATCTTTTCTTTTGATATTTGCAGCAATCTCGACATCTTTGAGGTTTCTTGGAGTTTCAGTATCACGACATGCAGCATACAATGCTGATGCCATTAGTGCAGAAATTGAACGGCCTCTTACAAGACCTTTGTCTAGTGCTTTACGATAAATGTAAGCTGCTTTTTCTACAACAGATTCTGAAATTGCAAGTTTGTCTTTTAATCTATTTAGTTCACTGAATGCTTGTCTAAAGTTTCTGTCAACTGGTTCGTGAACTTGACTTCTACTGTCCCAAGTTCTCAATCTTTCAATTGTATTTTTCATTGATGCAGTAAGTGGTTTACCAGATGCATCTTTGTTTACTGGATTGATAACAGTTGCAAGACCCATGTCGTGCATTGTTAATGATGTTGGTGCACCAGCTCTTGCTCTGTCACCATGTTCATCTTGTGTGAAAGAACGCCATTCAGGGCCAGATTCTTGAAGTTTTTCTGACATTACAAATCCACACTTGGAGCAAAACATTTCTCCAGATTCATTATCTGTGACCATTTTGCCCTTTACACAACGTGGACAAGCATCTTTTGAGGCGCCTTGATTAACCATAATGTATACCCCTTGCTGAATTAGTTTATAATCTTAATTGTTTTGTCATGCCTAAAACTGGTCTAAGATGAAAGTGTGACATCAGTTAATTATACAAAAGGGAGATTGGATGTATGAATTTGAAATTTCTGGTAATTCCAGCTTTTCTTTTAGGGGTACTCTTTGTAGGACAGATTTCAGATGTCTATGGGCATGGCCTTGGTTCTGAGACAATGCCGCCAGTGATGGTTGGAGATACAGAAGCCACCCTAGAAATAAACTCATCAACAATTTACACCGACATAGATGGAGAAGAAAAAGGAATAAGACAAATTTCAATTGATTTTTTTGAAACTTTTACAAACATTGATTCAAACGAAGTCAAAGCAATTGATAATGTAACATTTCAAGTTGATTTAATCAAAAACGGTAACGTCATAATTAGTGAAACATTTCAAAGAGACGATGGCGTACTAATAATGAATCTAACACCATCAAATAATGAACAAGTGCAAGTAATGGAACGTGAAACATTTGCATCATTTTTTGGATTAGCAAGTGAGCAGTACAACTTTGAAGGAAAAATTTTTGAAAATGGAGGATTGTATGAATTTGAAATTTCAGTTCTGACAATTAATAGTTACGATAATGTTTTAACTGATCCTCCATTTTATGAACTCGGAATTTCAATAGAAGAAACAACATGGTATGAGATTAATGATCCAAATTATGGAGTACAAGAATTAGGAATTGTAACATTTTTTGATCAAATAACAGAATTTGATTATAATGTTGAAACAAAAGAAATAATATTTTCATTTCCATTTGAATGGGATCAAAGAACAATTGATCAAACGACTGTAATACACGAAGAGATTTTAGTTCCTAAAACATATGGTGATCTTTTAGTTGCAAAATATGTTGCAACATTAAATGAACTTGATTTACCTGAATCAATGATAAACATTGATGACTTTTCAGCTGAGAACAGACTTGTGCACATTGTAGTTAATCAAAAAGAATTGCAAGAGATTTTTTCAAACAATAAATTTAACGATAATAAAATTACAATGACAATAAAACCTGAAAGCGATTTGCCTTTATCCGGTGTTACAGAAAATGGTCAGTTTAAAGTAAATTTGTGGTGGACAAAAGATTTGAAGTCTGGTGAAGATACAATTGTAAAATATGAGATTCTAGATACTTTCTTGAAAGACAAACCAATTGCAGTACCATATGAATTAAAAATATTTTATAATGAGATCTTTATGTTTTTCTCAAACACTCTCAAGAGCACCACTATTATTTTTTATTGTATACATATATTACTTAAATATATTAAGAATAACCTCAGGTGTCAAGCATTTTTTTTCTTTACTACAGCACCTTTCTTTGGTTTATGTTCATAATAGGAAGATGGGATATGCTTCTGAATCTTATCTTTAACCTTTTTAGTCAAAGACTTTTTCTTTTTGATATCATCCACGTCAGATTTTATTTCTTCTTCCTCTTCTTTAATATACATTTCCATCTCACGAGTACCTAATGCAATATTAAAACCGATTGTTAGCACAACTGCTAATGGGTCAAAGACAAATATAAAAACAAATATTAACCAAGTGACAACGGTGTCTACATCCGTGCCAAAAACTTTTGCTACAAATATTGCTGGTCCTACATCAACTCCTGTCTGTACAAGACCAATCTCTACGTCTGCTATTTCTTGTTTCATATCTATAATCTTTTTAGATACATCTTGTATCATTGGATTATATTGTTCACGTAACTTTCTACGTGCAGTGCGATAGTTATCAGGTAAGTCATTTACCTGTGCTTCTAATTCTTCTTTTAAAAATAATTTATCTTCTTCTAATTGTTCTAATCTTTCTTCAAGTGCTATTAATGCTGTAGTTTCTTTTGTAAAGTTTAATGTTGCTCCTTGATATGCATTTGATAAGAAACCGAAG
>CALBOT010000148.1 GCA_937896695.1 uncultured Candidatus Nitrosopelagicus sp.
GATAAAAAAATTATTAATTTTTCTAGTAATTTTATCAATAACCATTCCTTATGCAGATGCTGTACCGCTTTCTGACAAAACTGGTCTCAAGTTTACATTCCCTGTAAAAACTGATGGTCATACATTTTTAGTTGAAGTTACTGGAAATCTTGATGTCACTAACCTAGATTTTGATAAAGATAAAAAATCAATCACGTTATTCATTCTAAGTTCTTTAGAAAACAATTCGTTAGAAATTAGTTTTCCAAATCAATTGATTGGTGGTGATTATTCCATATCTCTTGATGGTGAAAAATTTATTCCAGAATTAAAGGAGGGAACTAATACCACCTTCATATCAATGGATTTTGCAGGAACAGGTAAACATAAAATTGAAATTTTTGGAACAACATATTTTGATACTTTTAACATTAGAGATGTAATTGATTACAAAATATCTGACGGATATGTTGATGACATATATGAAAACCAATCTACAAGTTCTCTGATCTTTACATTATTTGACCCTGGTGATGATGGAGTACTGTCATTCACCTTGTCTGATGATGTAATAACTCCATTTGATGATGGTTCTTTCATTGTAATGATTGATGGTTTAGAATCTGAGTATACACTTGATGATGGTGTTATTAAAATACCATTTAATTCCAACAATCAAGAAATTGAAATTTTTGGAACGTATGTAATTCCTGAATTTTATGAAATTGCACCCCTAGTTCTTGCAACTTCTTTTATTGGTCTAATAGTTCTAAAAAAATATAAAAAATTATTCGTTTAATAATTTCTGCACCATTGACTCAAGATTTACTGTCTGACCAAATGATACATCTCGTAAAACTCCCTTCCTATCTACTAAGATGGTAGATGGTGTACCTTGCAGTGAGTACATTTCAAATGTTTCTGCAGAAAATTCTTTTGATTTGAAATATGTTTTAACACGCTCAAAAATCTGTTGTTTGTAATCCTCTGGTTGTGAATCAAAATCTGGAAGTTGATTTTTGATAAATGCTGTCATTTTCTCTCTAGTTGGCTCTCCGCCTTCTTTCACTAAAGAATCCATTGCTACTGGATATGGAATTTTGTATGGTAATTTTCCATCTTTTAGTTGTCCATATTGAGATAATGCTTGTTTTGTATCTCCAACAACTTCGCCTGTTGTAAGAAGCATTTCTAAATTTTCTAGAGTATTTTTATCATAATCTTCAAACGCAGTAGCTACGCCCATAACGGTTAATCCGTCTCCTTTGAATTTTTGATAAATATTGATTATTTCTGGAATCGAATGCATAAAACAACCTGGACAATTCACTTGAAACACTTCAACCAGTTTCACATTGTCGCCTTCTTTGTCAAAGTTTGTTTCCATTCCTTGAACCCATTTTCCCAATTTGAGATTTGGTGCTTTTTCTCCAATTGTTACCATAATTCAGATATTTTGAGATTCTATTAAAAAGATAACTAACATTTTAAAAAAAAGGAATTAAAAAGGACTCAAAAATATGTCAAACATGGAAGTAGTACCACAATCTAGAATTGATCTATTTGCTGAAATGGAATCTCATTATGAAAAAGAAGACACTGAATATTTTGTAAAGTTATTAGATCATGATGATTATGTTGTAAGATGTAGGGCAACTTGTATTCTAGTAGATTTAGGTGGTGAGGATAAGGTCAAGTATATCGCCAAAGTTCTAAAAGATGATCCTAATGAACTAGTTAGACATGAAGCTGCATTCTCATTAGGTCAGATGTGTTTTAGTAGTGGTATCGGTCCACTTGAAGATGCAACTGCAAATGATCCTAGTATGTTTGTTAGACATGAAGCAGCTGTTGCACTAGGAGTTGTTGGTTCTACAGGTGAGCCTGAGGTGTTAGAAAAAGCACTAAATGATCCTGAAGAGTCTGTAAGACACTCTGCTGTAGTTGCACTATCTAACCTAGAATTCATGAAAACATTGTGCAAAAGTGAAAAATTTGGTAAATTAACTGGCGGCTAAAGTGGATTAACTATCGTTCCATTTATTCCAGATTCAAAGTTGTAAATATTCTCTACTGATGAATCTTCAAAAATCTCTGCATCGTGTGATATTATGATAAATTGCATTGAAGATTCTTCACCTCTGATGCTTGCTAATTGCGACAATACTCCAACTAATGCTTTTCTTCGTTCGCTATCGAGATGTGTTGTAGGCTCGTCCAATATCATAAAATTAAGATTTGATGCACCTAACAAATGTGCCATTCCTAATCTTAATGATAATGCAATACTTACTTGTTCGCCTCCGCTAAGTGATTCTAATTCTAACATTGTTGATCTAGCATGGCATGTAATACTCACATCTCTTGTTTTTTGGGAAAGTGAAATTCTCTGAATCTTTGTATTTAATTTTTCTAAATATTCGGATGCTTTTTCAGAAATTATATCTAATGCCCATGAACGTAGACTCTTTGCTACTGGTCCATCTACACTGTAGACATTTTTTTGAATATTCTCCAATTCTCTAACATATTTTCTTGCATTATGTAGTTCATTCAACACCGTTCTATTTTTTTCGAGTTGTTGTTCAGCATTTTCTATTCTGTTAGATATTGCACCAAATTCTTGATCAATTTGACGTAATCTGTCACGATTTTGGTTCAAATCTTTCTTCTTTACAAAAAATTCTTCTTGATTAAATCCTCTAGTAATTCTTTCAATTTGTAAAATTTTTTCATATTTCATTTTTGCATGTGCGTCAATAGATGATGCTTCTAAAAGCTGACCTGAGTTAATTGTAATTGGTATATCTTTAATTTTTTTTATTTTTTCTTTGATTGTTGCAGCGATTTGTTCTAATTCTGTTTCAGTTGAAATATCATGCGTTTTTAATTTAATATCGGCATTTTCTACATCTCTTAATTCGTTGTTTGTCTTTTCAATTGAATCTTCTAATTTTGTTTGTTTTTCTTCTGTTTGTAAAATTTTTCTGTTAAGTGTCTCTATCTCTTCTTCTAAATGTTCTTTTTGAAATAATGGATTCAAATGATCAACCTTAGAATCACATACTGGACATTTCCCATCTTTTAATTCTAGTCTATTTGCAAGCTCTCCTTGCTCTTCAAAACGAATTTTCTTTTTCTCAAATTCAACTAATTCTTTTGTAATTGTTTGTAATTCTTCCTCAAATCTGAATAATCTGCTTTCTATTTCTCCTCTCTTGCTGACAATTGAAAAACATCCCTTACATTCGTCAACTTTTCTTTTTTCTTCCATCACATCTCTCTGAATTTTTTTTATTGTATCTTTTGCATATGATACTAGTTCTTCTTTTTGATCCTCTAATTCTCTTAATTGTATCTCTTTAACGCTGTCTTTTTCAACTTCTAGTTCAATCTGTGTTATTTTTCTCTCTCTTTCATGTTTTTCCTCTTCTAATTTTTTCATCATTGGTTTTGAATTTGTTATCTCATTTTGAAACTCATTCATTCTATTTTCTAATAGTTCAATCTGTGTATCATCAAAACCATGTTTTGTTTGAATATTTCTTCTAAATTCTTTCAAAACTTCTTTCATAGATTCCACTGCTATGTCCAATCTATCGATTCCAATGATTGTATTCAACAATTCTTTGAATTCCTTTGGTTTTGCTTTTATGATTGCATTTAATTCTCCTTGTTGGACTATTGAGGCAATTTTTAATTTTTCAAAATTTATTCCTAATACTTTTTCAACTTCTGCTGTCATGGATTCGCCAAATTGTTTTCTTTCTCCTTCTGCAATAGGAATAAATTCTTCATTATTTTTTTCTAAAAATTGCGCAGTTAACGTTCCTTTGGAATCTATTTGTCTAATTGTTCTGTAATTTTTTCCGTTTGCAGAAAAATCCACCTTAACTGATGATTTGTTTGCTCCTCTTCTTATCAGACTTTTATTATTTTTT
>CALBOT010000149.1 GCA_937896695.1 uncultured Candidatus Nitrosopelagicus sp.
TTTTGCAAAGGATAATGCAACCTCTATATTTTGAAAACTTGTTCTCAGTCCATTAAGGGTAGTTTTGTTTCCATATACATCAAAAACCACTAGGGTATACACTACAGATTTTGAATTTATTCGTTTTTTGAACAGAGTTGGGAAAAATGCTAGGAAAAATCCTGCCGTGACAATTGTTCCAAGTATGGCTATAATGTAAAAACTAGGCGTTCTTAGATCGTTTACCATACTAATTCTTCAGCTTTAGTCGTTCTTGAAGTTTTTCAATAAATCCACCAAGAATCAAGCCTAATGTTAGCCAGTAAACAGTCACTGCCACAAATGATGCACCTCTAAATCCGTCAACTAGTTCCATAGGGGCAGTTATCTCATCAGGATTTTCAGGCATTATGAAAAATACAGCACTAATGAATGCTGCATATCCTAAAAATGCTAGAATCTTCTTATTTTGTAATCTTTTGTAAACTTGGTAAAATCCAACAGCACTCAATCCTGAGATTGCTATGAATGATAGGAAAAGAATTGAACGTAATACCACAGTTTCAGTTTCTCCGACAGTAGGAGGATTTGCAGGATACTTTAAGAAAGGAATTACAAAGATTGTAAACCACATCAAGCCAGATAAAACAAGTGTTTTTTTGACATTGTTTCCTTGAGGCAATACTTTTCTTGCAAAAAGAAATACAATTCCAACCAACGCTGCAATAGACGTTCCAAGAATTGCACCTGCTAACACTTGACCACCTTTTTGCCAAACACGATATGAGTTGTATTCTACCCAGAACTCAGGAGTATCTTCTTCTTCACCTGTTGCAAAGAGAGTTTGATTTTCAATTCCAATTGCTTGATCAAGATATGGTTCGACTATAGCAAGATTAATTCCGCCATGTATCAAACCTGCAAAACATCCTGAAACTAGTACAAGGATTATGAAGAGACCTGTTTTCATTATTATTAAGAATTGATTCATTTGATAATAAAATCTTATCTTAAAACTATGCTAGTTTTTTAGAATTAGTTAATGGATCCGGCGAGACTTGAACTCGCGACCTCTGCAGTGTGAGTGCAGCATCCAAACCAGGCTAGACGACGGATCCAAGATTGTTTTTGATCGTGTATTATTTAGACGTTAAATGAATTTCAAAAGATATAGTAACAGTTCAATTTGAAAGAAGTTATGCAGAAATACAAAAACGGCGTATGGAATCTTGATGATTTAGTTAAAAATCCAACTAGGCAAACGTTCGATAAAAAAATCAAAGAGATACAAAAGCAGTCAGATAAATTTGCAAAAAATAAATCTCAATTAAAACCAAACATGTCTTCCAAAAAATTTTTACAATTACTACATGAAATCGAAGACATTACAGAAAAATCAAGTAAAATTGGCGGTTACGCAGGACTAAAATTTTCTGAAGATACACAATCAGACGAGGCTACTGCATTACTAAACAGAATTTCTCAATTTAGCTCCACCATACAAAACAAAATGTTGTTTTTTGATTTATGGTGGAAAAAACAAGTTGATGAAAAAAATGCGCAGAGATTGATTAAAGATGCAGGAGAATTATCAGATTATCTACGATACAAAAGATTAGTTGCAAAATATGCATTGACTGAACCGGAAGAAAAAATAATTAACACACTAGACGTTACAGGAATTTCGGCACTCGTAAAGATTTACGATAAGATAACAAATGCCTTCACATATACAGTGAATGTAAACGGTAAGAAAAAAACAATGGGACGAGAACAACTTACAACACTTGTAAGAAATAAGAATTCAAAAGTTAGAGAAGCAGCATACAAATCATTACTAACAAAATATCAAGATAACAAAGGAGTAATTGGACAAATTTATCAAAACATCGTACTAAACTGGAAAAACGAAGGGATTGATATGAGAGGTTTTAAAAATCCAATCTCAATTCAAAACATTTCGAATGATGTGGATGATAAAACAATAGATGTAATGTTAGATGTATGCAAGAAAAATGCACCAGTTTTTCAGAAATATTTCCAACAAAAAGCAAAACGTGTAGGAGTAAAAAAACTTAGAAGATATGATTTGTATGCACCATCAAAGAAAAGTGCTGCAGAAAGAAACTATACATTTGATCAGGGAACAAAATTAGTTCTTGATTCTCTTAATCGATTCAGTCCAAAGATTGCAGAATATGCATCACGTGTTTTTAATGAAAACCACATAGACTATTCATTAAGACATGGAAAAAGAGATGGAGCCTTTTGTAGTACTCCACTTCCATACATTACACCATTTGTTTTGATTAATTATACTGGAAAATCAAGAGATGTCTTTACACTAGCACATGAAATTGGACATGCCGTACACAGTGTTGCTGCATCAGAAAAATCAATTTTGGTTTCAGATGCACCATTACCTCTTGCAGAAACTGCATCTACATACTCAGAATTATTGTTGTACGACAACATTTCAAGTCAAATTTCAGATGGAGAAAAAGCAACTATGCTTTCAGATAAGATTGATGATTTTTATGCAACAATTGGAAGACAATCATTTTTCACATTATTTGAAATAGAGGCTCACAATCAAATTGCAAATTCTATCACAGTTGATGATATTTCTGACATCTATAGAAAAAATTTGAAAGAGCAATTTGGAAACTCGATAAACATTTCAGAAGACTTTGGAATTGAATGGAGTTGTATTCCACATTTTTATCATTCACCGTTTTATTGTTATTCATACTCGTTTGGAAATTTACTTGCAGTGTCATTGTTCCAAATATACAAAAATGAAGGAGACGACTTTGTTTCTACTTATACAGATATTTTGTCTGCAGGCGGCTCACAAAAACCAGAAAAATTACTAAAAGAACATGGACTAGATATTTCCAAATCAAAGTTTTGGCAAAGTGGATTTGATTATATCAAAAAACAAGTTAACGATCTATCCAGATTATAATTAATTAAAATGTGGGGCTGGCAGCCCGAGCCATCGGACTGCCAGCGTGTTCCCCAACGGTTTGAATTCGATGTCAATTATGCAAAATTAGATTAGTGATTTAAACGTTATAACATAAAGCCGTAAACTAAATAAAATAATACAAGATTCATGGTGCATGAGAAAGAAATTACTCTCACTTGGTACAATTTTTGGAATAATACTTATCATGCCATTTGCAAGTGGGCAGTTATTTGAAAAAGCCACATTTCAAGAAAGTGCACTTGTGATTTATGATCAACAGTATTCAAACTCAGTGATAACCTCAATAGGGTTAGAAACTATCAGTAATCAAGAAATTAAATTTACAGATGAATTAATCAAAAAGATTAATGATAATGAAAAGATTAGAGCCGTAGTTTTTACAAATGCAGGCGAATGTGTGATAGGAGTTACAAGTGAAGAACAATGTATTATGATTAATTTTGATTACCAACAGTTGAAAGGAGATGGCGGAATTAGAATGGTTCAAGATTCTGCAAGAGAAATGGGTAATGAAATAATTGATCAATTAAATAAGGAATTAGGAGTGGATGGAAAATTTCATTCAACATTCATCCATACAGTAGACGATGCAAATCTATTACTTGAAACGTCAGGCGTAATTTCTGGTAGAGGTGCAGTTTCAGCAACATTTACGATGCCAAAACAGGCAACTGATTTCTTGTTTACAGATTTAGCAGGTACTTTAATTGCTAAAGAAATTAGGGAAGGACAAGGGTTCTACGACATTTCAAAGAAATTATCAAAAAATGAAGAAGCAGTAATTTCTGTCAGTATTATCAAAACAGGGGATGAAAATCTATTCATGTTTAAAGTGACAAACGAGATAAAAGATGTCGCAAATGAAATTTCAAAAATAAACGTGCTGGAAAACTTTGGAGTAAATGAAATTTCACGTTCAGATGTATTTGATAGAAGAAATGTTCCGCTAAATTCAGTTATTCAATTAGTAGTAATTCCAAACGAACCATCGAAAATAGATACGATAGCAACACATGCAATAACTGATTTAACAACATTAGAAAATATTTCAGAAAGAGGATGGTTCTTTAGCTCCCCTGCAGGAAATACAATTGATGCTAAATTCTTATTCGGTCAAAACAAAGTCATTCCTCAAGATGAATTAAGAGTAGAGATAGGACCATGGGATGGAAAATCAGAATTAACATTTTATTCAGTAGAAGACATCGCACAAGATAAAGTAGATGAATATCAATCAATAGAAGACTTTGGAAAAAAAGAGTCCAGTGAGGATCAATATGCAGTACTTGCAGTTATAATTGTAATAGGTATTGGTGCTACAATATTTTATCTAAAAGGTTACAAACCAAAGCGTTAGAGAACTAAACATGCTGCAGAAAAAACTGTAGTCCATTTTCCAGACTTGTCACCTTTAGCAGTCATTGTGATGTTTTGAGATTTGTATATTTTTCCAGAAATTGACCATTGTTGTCTTTTTTCATCCCAACTCTTGTCAATATCAAAAGGTATACCAAGAGATGATGCAAGCATTTGTGCTGCAATATCTTCAGCATAATCACCAGCTTGTTTCTCGTTTTGTCCAAATGCATCATATTCAGACAAGTAACCATATCTAGTACGATCCTTTGGTAACGCCAAACCGACAGATGCAGAAATCATTCTATGAGGCTCATTTGTTTGATTTCTAGAATAAATTGTAAATAGAATTTGTCCAGGTTTAATTTTTTTCAGACCATCCTTTCTAGGAATTAACTTGGCTTTTGGTGGAAATATGCTAGAGATTAAAACTATGTTTGTTCCAGCAATACCTGCATCTCTAAGTGCATATTCAAAACTTGTAAGTTTGTCTTCGTGAACACCAATTCCTCTAGTTAGAAATAATTCTTTGGCTACCAGATCAAGCATTCTTCGAATGATTTTATTGTGTGATTTATACTTTGATTCTCTTTAATGAATCAAGAATTTCTTGTCCATGAGATGCGACATTAATATCTCTCATAACATCTCGAATTATTCCATTTTTATCAATTACAAATGTACTACGTTTTGCAAGACCTGTAATGTTTGTTCCAGAATATTTCTTACAAGCAATTTTCTTTTTATCACTAAGATGCACATATGGAATTTCATATTCCTTGACAAAATCAGCTTGAGAATCAACAGAATCTACAGATATGGCAAAAACTACAGTGTCAGTTGCAGTAATTTCAGGGTAAACTGAAATTACACTTTTTGCCATCTCAAAGACTTTTTTTGAAGGACATGCAAAGAGATGATTTTTTGGATAAAAACACAATACCACATTTTTTGAGTTTTTGTACGAACTTAGTTTGATAGGCGTTCCATCGTGTGCCAGTAATTCAAAATCTTCTGCTGCATCTCCTTTTTGAAAAGTCATGAATATTATTAGAATAGGTTATTTATGAAGTGTGCACTTGGTGTACAATGGATATTTCATTTTTTGATTCAGATGTATTTCTTATAGGATACTATATTTTGACAGTAGGGACAAGTCTTCTTTTAATCAAGGATACAAAGAAACGAATCTTAGATCTAAAAGCAGGGATAAATTCTATCAAGTATACACCCGTTGCTTTTGGAATTTTAGCAGTGTACGTTTTGTTTGCATTCGAGTATGTTGATCAGATACCAATACTGAATTGGAGTTGGCTTGGATACAACATTGCATTTGGGCCATTTGCACAACAGGGACTATATGGAATAATTCCATTCATGCCATTATTACTTTACATGTTTTTGCACATTAATTATTTTGAAGAATTTTATTTCAGAAAATCAAAGAAAATGGTTTTGGTATGGGCATTAATCCACATTGGAATGGGAATAAAAATACACATGGCATTAATTTTGATACCAATTGGATTTGTATTCAAATACATTTATGATAAAAAAGGAGTAAAACATTCGTATGCAATGCATTTTGCAACAAATATTCTAGTGGTAGGAATGTTATTTCTTTCGTTTGTACTTTGAGTCTTTTCTTGGATCGATATTCTTTACTTGTGTCAAATACAAGTATGTCATGAATGCACCTAAGAATAGATTAACAACGCCTAAGACAACTATCATAAAATTATTCATTGAACCAGGATCAAGGCTACCTCTCCATAAACCAAATCCAATACCCCAAAGACCAACCACAGTGAATACTGCTATGAGAACTTTGAGTTTTTTTGGTTGAACGTATTTGAGTTTCAATAAACAAACCAGAGTTTAGAAGTTATTAAATTATCTCTATCTTAACATTTTAAACCAGCAATTTTATAAAAAATACAGTGCCAATGTAGCTCAGCCTGGTTAGAGCAATTGATTTGTAATCAATAGGTCGAGAGTTCAAATCTCTCTATTGGCTTTTACTTTAAAAATAATGAATTTTCATATGGTTTTGATGCACGGTTTCGTATGGAGTAATATGTCCACAATGAGGACAAGAGAACAATCCTTCTGCAGATTGTTTTGCGTCACGTTCAATTGTTTTTCCAGCAACAGATTCTATTGAAATTATATCACCACGAGAAATAACAGCAAAGTTACGTTGTTCTCCAATTGATTCTAAAAATTCTTTGATTGATGTCACCACTTCATTAGTATCAATAGTATCTTCTTCTTCTATAGGAGACAATACAAACTCATGATATTTTATGTTAGGAATTGCAGCGACGTTATCTGCAACATAAATTAGTAATTCATTTTGAATTGATTCAACTTCATGGCAATCAACTGTTATCATAATGAAATCTCATTAAATGATTATAAAAAATTTCACAATTATTTTACAAGATTAGAAGTTAGATTATAATATCAACCGAAGATTCAAGATGTGATATGACTGACCTGTATAGATTGCTTCCTGAAGAGATGGAAAAGTTGGTAATCGGCATGGGATATCAGAGGTATAGAGCAGAACAAATTCTAATGCCGCTTTATTTCAAATTTCCCAAAAGTATTGAAGACATTAAACAATTACCAAAAAAAATGATTGCAGAATTAATCGAGGCAGGATACACCATTGGTTCAGCAAAGGAAATTCATAGAGTTACAAGCGATGATGGAGATACCACAAAATTATTACTTAATCTCACTAATGATAAAGCAGTTGAAACGGTTCTCATGCAAT
Source organism: uncultured Candidatus Nitrosopelagicus sp. (assembly GCA_937896695.1). Lineage (GTDB taxonomy): Archaea > Thermoproteota > Nitrososphaeria > Nitrososphaerales > Nitrosopumilaceae > Nitrosopelagicus. The sequence goes on from CALBOT010000149.1 coordinate 7,110, forward strand.
ATGCATCTGAAAAGGAAAATGGGTTACCAAGGTCAACAGTATGCGTTTCTACCCAAATTGGATGTGCAATGGGATGCACATTTTGTGCAACAGGACAAATGGGGTTTGAAACAAATCTAAAGGCAGAACATATTGTAGCACAAGTAGTTCATTTTGAAGAGATGATTGAGCAAAGACGTGAACACATTACAAATTTAGTTTTTATGGGAATGGGAGAACCAATGGCAAATTATGACGAGATGATTAGGGCCGTGAAAATTTTAACAGACCCACGGGGTTTTGGATTAGGTCAAAGACACATAACAATTTCAACAATTGGAATAAGAGAAGGAATTGAAAAATTAGCTCAAGAGAATTTACAAATAGGACTTGCAATATCGTTGCATGCACCAAATAATGAATTGCGAAAAAAGTTAGTTCCGACTGCAACAAAAAATTCTGTAAGAGAGATAATTGATGCAGGCCATTATTATTTTAAGAAAACAGGTAGAAGAGTGACATTTGAGTATGCATTAATGGAAGGAGTTAATGATTCACGAGACACTGCATATGAATTAGCTGAACTATTACGAGGGAATGGATCACATGTTAACTTGATTCCAATAAATCCAACTGCAGGTGATTTTAAACGACCATCAAAAAGCAGAGTGTTTGAGTTTAAACGAATTTTAAATGAAGCAGGAGTAAACTGTACAATTCGAATTGAAAAAGGTACAGAAATATCTGCTGCATGCGGTCAGCTTAGAACAGATATTGTAAAATTAGATAAATGAGAATTATCAAGATAGGTTTTATCATAGGTTTGCTAGTACTTGCTACATACGTTGCCATATCAGAGATGACGAATACTAAAACAGATGATGAAATAATAAATTCAATTTATTCAAAAACAGAAATTTTTTCAAAAGCACCATACAGTGGGAATACAGATGAAAAAGCACAGCATGTGATCATGATAGGAAAAGATTCATGGAAACCAGGATGTGAAGAAAACGATTTGTGCTTTTTACCATATGAAAAGATCATCAAAATAGGTGAAACAGTATTGTTTGTAAATGAAGATGAATTTGAGCACAATGTTAGACTTAGAGGAGATCCAAATTATCTGCATTTTCCAACAGATGTCATTAAACAAAATGAATACTTTGTTTACAAATTTGAAGAAAATGGAAAATATCAATACTATTGTACACTTCATCCATGGATGGAAGGAATTATCAACGTCAAATAAGTTAATTTTGTAAAATTTTCGACATTTGTACTATATCGTTTTAAATTAGAAATGGCGTTACTGGAAAATATGTTCAGTTACCAGAAATTTGCTGAAAGCAAACCAAAATTACTCATTGCAGTCATTTTGACAACTGTCGGAGCATTATCAGTTCCTGTATTGATGCCTCACATTTACCATGGCGCACATATTTGGCATCTACTCTTGCATACATCAGGTATTATTTTATCAGTATTTCTTGCAATACTTAGTGTTAATGCATATTATAAAATGAGAACAAAAAAGATGATTATAACTACAATTGCATTTATGGTATTTACAGGTGCAGAATTCATTCAATTGATGGATGCAACTAAAACTCATGTTTACAACATCTTAGAATCGCCATCAGAAATAGCACATCTAATGATGCTGGGGATGATTGGTCTATTGGCATTAGCTATATTTAGGAGGGATTGAAGTTGGTGAACATGGAATCTAGAGAGGAATTAATCATTTCAGAAATTAAAAAGAATCCTGGAATCAGATTTAGAGAAGTAATGGAAAAAATTAACCTCTCAAATGGAGTTTTAAGCTACTATGTCAGAAAATTAGAAAATAATGGAGTTATCAAGACTCAAAGAACCACACGAGTTTCAAGATTTTTCATTAATGACATGACAGAAGAAGAATCCAAAGTAGCATCACGTCTAAGACAAACAACACCAAAAGCAATCCTCATATCATTGTTAGAAAATGACAAGATGGAATTTCAGGAAATTGTTTCAAATGTAGGAAAAGCAAGCGCCACAGTATCATTTTATTTATCAAAATTAGTCAACGATGGAATTGTTGATTTCAAGAAATCAAACTTGAAAAAACAATATTTCATAATAGAGAAACAAAGAATTGCAAATCTAATCACCGAGTATCACCCAGATGTTATAGAAACTGCATCGGACAACCTTGCAGATATCATGTCTTCGCTATAGAATAAGTTACAGTGCCAACAATTATCGAGTGACTGTAATTTCAAATTAATTTTTGATTTGTTGATCTGGATCTAAAACTTCCTATATAGTTACCATATAGACTAAAGTGATCATGATTAACTTCAAAAATCATACCGTATGTTATGGGACAATTTTTCTCTTGGGTAAAATCAAATGAAAAAGAGCTCTTAATAATTTTGGAAAATTTAGCAAAGAAAGCTGTTGAAGCATCAAATGCAGTTCTGGATTTAATGGACGATCCAACTAACAAAGATAAGATAGCACATATTTCAGAAATTGAAACTGAAGCAGACGTTCTAACACGAGATATCTTTTCAGAATTAAACAAGACATTCATCACTCCGCTTGACAGAGAAGACATGCAACGAGTGGCATCAAAAATTGATGATATTATTGATTTCATGGATGGAATCGGTGCAAGATTTGCCAGCTATAAAATTACTGAAGCACCACCACATACAAAACAAATGGCAGAAGAATTAGTCAAGGCAACAAAAGAGGTTGAATTCATGGTAGCAAAATTGGGTAATGTTAAAAATCCAAAATTAATGATAGAGCATTGTAGACAAACTAGTGTTATCGAACATGTCATTGATGATTTGTATAGATTAGCAATATCTGAACTCTTTGAAAGTAATGACGCAATAAACATAATCAAACTAAAAGACATCTATGAAACTATGGAAACTGCATCAGACAGATGTGTAGATGTTGCAGATGTTGTTGAAGATATTGTTCTAAAATACACCTAGGAGAAAAACATGATAGAAATTGCGATTATAGGAATTATCATCGCATTGATATTTGACTTTGTTAATGGATTTAATGATTCAGCAAATTCCGTAGCTACTGTAATTGGTACACGTGTTTTAAAACCACTTCAAGCTGTGACCATATCAGCAGTTGCAAATTTTGCAGGGCCATTCGTTTTTGGAGTTGCAGTTGCAACAACAATTGCAAAAGGAATTGTCAGCCCTGACGATATTACAATCTACATGATAATAGGAGGTTTAGCAGGCGCAATCACATGGAGTACAATATGCACATACTTTGGATTACCAATCTCAAATAGCCACTCATTAATCGGAGGAATAATGGGTGCAGGAATTGCAGGATTAGGATTTGAAAAGCTAGTATATGATGGATTAGCCAAAGTGTTTACTGGAATAATTGTTGCTCCAATAGGAGGAATGATGTTTGGAATTGCAGCAACTGGATTAATTATCTACTTTTTCGCAAGAAGAAAACCTGCAATAGTGAATCGTACATTTGGACGATTACAAATAATTTCATCAGCTTGGTTTGCTTTAACACATGGTGCAAACGATGGTCAAAAAACCATGGGAATCATTGTTTTGATTTTATTCTCCGTAGGGTTAATTGAAGAACTTGAAATGCCATTATGGGTAATATTTGCAGCAGCTGCGGCCATGGGATTAGGTACATTCTTTGGAGGATACAAAGTAATCAAAACCTTAGGCGTCAAAGTTACCAGATTAAAACCATATCAAGGATTTGCAGCTGAAACTAGTGGAGGATTAATGCTTGCAGTCTTTGCAACATTAGGAATTCCTGCAAGTACAACTCATGCAATAACGGGAACAATTATGGGTGCAGGCGCTGCGAGAAGAAAACGTGCAGTTCGTTGGAGAGTTAGTAGACAAATTATTTTTTCATGGGTAATAACAATTCCTGGTGCAGCAGGATTAGGAATTGCATTCACATACATAATTCACCTATTTGTATAGAATTTAACCAACAATTGATTTTCATTTGATAACTTTAGAACATGATCTTAGAATAATAATTTGATTTATGTTAGAAAAGAAATTCAAATTAACATGAAACAGATATCTGAAATTGAAAGCGAAGTAGAAGAAGAACTTCCAATTTTCATTTGCGATGCTGACGAACACATGTTGGACCCATTAGAGACTATCAAATATTCACTTAACGAGATACAACTCACATATGGTTCAGTAGTGAAAGTTCGAGATGCACCTTAATCATGAAAACAAAAAATACAATACCAGAAAATAAAATTGATGAATTAAAAGCTCTCATTGCTAGAAGTATTTTGATTCGAATAGAACAAAAAAAAATTGAAGCAAAATTACATGAAATTGCAAAATATTATGATGAAGAATCACTCAAATCAATTTATGAGCCAATTGGAGAATCTATGATGAGTGTAGTAGGGTTAGATTTACCAAGAAAACATCCAAAAGAATCACAAAAACCAAAATCCAAATAATTTTAAAAAAAAAGGAAAATTAGGAAATTTCCAATTTGTCTAGAATGTCTTCAATGTCTTGTTCATCTTTTGCTTCATCACTTACCAAGTCAAGTGCTAGATGGTATGTAATGTGGTCTTTTCCTTGTGTGCTACTTGCAAGCTCGTTGTAATGTTCAATTGCAATTCTTTCGAATTCAAGTGCATGTTCTAAGGCACTTCGCAATGTAACATGTTTACCAGGTTCCAAGTTTCCTAATCCAGAAACTGCTTCCCAATCTTTTGGATTATCGGTTGCTTTTGCTCCCAACTGATCCAATCTCAACGCAACTTTTTTTGCATGTTCTAACTCGTCGTTAGCACTTTCTGAAAAAAAATCACTGTGAAAGAATCCCAATCCTTCGGCGTATTGGTCAATGTAAAACCAATAATGAAATGCAGACATTTCTAGTGCGTATGCCTTTTTTAACATTTCAATTGTACCATCAGATGGTCCAGCAATTTCAATATTCTTTTTGCCCATAAATCAAAAATGCAATACTAGTATATACAGCTGATGCGTTTTGTTAAACGCCGTAGTATAACATTGTAATATTTTTAAAAAAAATTATTTTTCTAAAATATCATATGCTTCAATAACAAATTTCTTTTTTTTCTTTGAATCTAATTTATTTTCGGCGTATTCCAAATTAATTGAATTCATGTTCTAAAGTAGCAAAGCTAGTATATACAGCTGATCCGTTTTGTTAAACGCCGTAATATGAACAGAAATTATTTATAGAATTCAAATCAGGTTTGCAACGTAAAATATTTTGTTAAATTGGATCAAAATACAATCAATGCAGGTGTCAAGAATGATCTCTTGATTTTTATTTCCGGGGAAAATTTTTTCAATATAACTAATGGATATTTTACAACTAATTCAATCGAATCTGTTAACTCCGATAGTCCTTTTCTTCCTGTTTGGAATCATTGCAGCACGAATAAAGTCTGACTTGAAGATGCCTGAGGCAATTTCAGAATTTTTGCCAATATACCTTCTAGCCGCTATCGGTCTTCACGGAGGAATAGAGATGAGAAAGACGGGTTTTGAAGAGATGCTAATTCCAATGGTAGTTGCAATAGGTCTTTCATTGTTATTTACATTAAATCATTATCAGATTCTAAGAAGATTAGGAAAATTCAACATCTTTGATTCATATGCATTAGCATCAACTTATGGCGCAGTAGGAGCTGTAACATTCTCAGTAGGATTATCTTTTCTCAAAAATCAAGGAGTTTCATCAGAAGGATATCTTGCTGCAATTCTTGCAGTTTTAGAGCCGGTTGCATTCATCTTGGCGATATTTCTTACAAACATGGCAGTCTCAAAACAAATCCGTACAAAAAAACAGTCCATTTCAGATGATGAGGAATTAGATATTGGAATGAAGCAGACAAGTACAAAACTTTCTCAGGTCTTAAAAGAATCAATTACAGGAAAGGCAATAGTCATCCTACTAGGAAGTATTGTAATTGGATACATCATAGGAAAGGAGGGCTTTGAGCCAATTAGCATAGTCTTTGATGAGCTGTTTACTGGAGCAATTGTAATTTTCATGATTGAAATGGGAATAATTGCAGGACAAAGATTGGAAGATATCAAAAAGGTAGGAATCTTCCTTACAGCGTTTTCTGTAATAATACCAACCATAAATGGAATAATTGGAGTGCTAGTTTCAACAGCACTAGGATTAAGCTTAGGTGGAGCAGTCATGTTTGGATTGCTTTTAGCTAGTGCATCATTTATCGCAGCACCTGCAGTACTACGTCATGCCATTCCACAAGCGAACCCAAGTTTGTATATTACATCTGCATTAGGAATTACATTCCCATACAACATTATCGTATTACTTCCAATCATGTTTACAATATCAACATGGGTTCATGGTGAAGAAGCAATAGACTTATTCAATTATGTAACAAAGGTGTTCGTATGAAACTCTATGATGTGAAATTACTTACAATCACATGTGAAATTTTGGCCCAGAAAAATGTCATTGAAATTTTGAAGAATCATGACATTACAGGATATACCACATACGAGGTAGAAGGAAATGGAGCAAAAGGCTTGCGTGGTCAGGGATTCAAAAATGAAAAAAACGTCAAAGTGGAGGTAGTTATGAGAGAAGAAAAGATATCAGGTGTTGTGGAAGATATTTCTAGAACATTATTTCCAGATTTTGCCATAATTCTGTATGTCAGCGATGTCGGAGTAGTTAGAACGGAAAAATTCTAGAATTATGACCAAAAATGTACTATTTGTGTGCGTAGAAAATGCTGGTCGAAGTCAAATGGCGGAAGCTTTTTTCAGAAAGTTTTCAGAAGGCAAGTTTAAGGTACATAGTGCAGGTACTGTTCCATCAGGAAATTTAAATCCAGTAGTAGTAGAAGTAATGAAAGAGATTGGAATTGATATAACAAATCAATCTCCAAAGACACTATCTCAATCAATGATTTCTAGTTCGTATAAGACAGTTAACATGGGATGTATGGATAAAGAATCATGTCCAGCACTTTTTGTAAGTGATGTTATAGATTGGAACATACCAGACCCTAAAGAAAAAACAATTGAACAGGTAAGAAATATTCGTGATCAAATAAAATCGGAAGTTTTGAATTTTATTACCTCAATGAATAATGAGAAATGATGGCATATTCAAATTTACAAATTTTTACAGTTGAATTAATTGGAACGTTCATTCTTGTAGTTTTTGCAACAGGTTCAATTGTTTTAGACGCAGAGATGTTTAACGGAGAATTAGGCATTCCATTTCATGCAGTTGCACCATTCATTGCGTTACTAATTGGAGTGTATTCATTTGGAAAAATATCACTTGCACACTTCAATCCAGCAGTTACAATCGGGTATTATATCACAGGCCATATATCAAAAATTCAAATTTTGTATTATGTTGCAGCAGAAATAATTGGCGCCATACTAGGTTCATTATTTGTCTTAACAATAATTGGAGACAAGGCAGATCTGGGTGCAAATGTACCAAACTTTGATTTTTCCATGCTTTTGATATTTCCAGTAGAAGTTTTGGCATCTGCAATGCTCATGGGAGTCATCTTTTATGTTGTGTATACAAAAGGTTTGAGAGGATTTAGCGGCGTAGCAATAGGAGGAATTGTAGGATTAGATATTTTGTTTTTGGCATTTATCTCAGGTGCATCGATGAATCCAGCCCGTGCACTTGCTCCAGCATTATTATCAGGAGTAGTAGAAAATTTGTGGTTATATTGGACAGCCCCATTTGTAGGCACGATAATTGCGGCATTTGCATTTAGAGGAAAATTCAAGGCTCAGAAAGAAAGAGAAGTAAGATCTTGAAAAATCAATAAATATCTGGTAAATTATGCACGAATATGGCAAAAAGTATCAGCTGTCATGATGCAGGAAAAGATTGCGGATGGTCTGCAACTGCTCCAACAGAAGATGAACTAATGGTAATAATTGAAGAGCATGTAAAAGCAGAACATAAAGAAATTGAACTCACACCTGAAAATGTGGCAAACATCAAGACACTCATAAAAGAAATTTAATCACAAGTTTTGAAATTATTTTATTATTTGTGAAAAATTTTCTATTGCAGAAAAGAATTTTTCTCTCTGTGTAGGATTTTTTGCAAATTCAATCATTTCACACATTCCAAGATAATCCAATACGGAATCAAACTCAGGAATGTTTTCTTTTCTTAACAATTGTAACGCATCCATGTTTGTAATTTCTGCTCCGGTAGAAAAACGATTTGAATAGTAGAATCGAATTGCTTGTGATAGTTTTTCATGTGCATCTTTGAAGAGATCCTCGTCATACAAGTGCTGTGCTTCACGTAGCATTTCATGTGTCAAATCAACATAGCTGATAGTATAACTATCATTTTTTACAACAATTGGAGTTTGTACAATTCTTTCCTTCGATGTGAATTTTTTTGATATTAATACTGCAATGACAATTAATCCAACCACTAGAGGAATTATCCATAAGAGAGTAGTTTCAATTTCTCCAGAGGGACGCTCAAGAGAGACATTGGTTATTTGACCATTTTGAAAATTAGCAGATATTGTTGCAGACATTTCTTCATTCTCATATGGAACTGATAATGATGTTTCATCTTCAGACACATCAAGAGAAGATGGTTGTTGTATCAGACCTTCATTAGATAATTGTTCATCAAAGTTTTGAAATTCAGGATTTTGTTGCAGTTGTTGCATTAATTGTTCTTGAAGCTGCATCTGTTGTGCAATTTCTTCTCTAAACTGTTCAGTATTTTGCTCTACCAAATACGGACGTTCAGCAGGATTTACAGGAGAGTTTTGTAATTCAGCTGCCATTTGATATTCTCGAAGTAATTCATCGGCTTGCTGCAAAAGTTCTTGCTCTTGTGAGGTCAAATTTGTGCCCGATTGTTGACCTCCCTGTTGTCCATTCTGCTGTGCACCTTGCTGTCCACCTTGTTGTCCACCTTGCTGTCCACCAGATTGTTGAGAAGATGAAGCAGGTTGGCTCTGCATTCCAAGTGTATCATCAAATGCATGCTCGTATCTAGGATTCATGGTAACGTAAACATCATCACATGAAAAATCAACAGATTTTGTAAAACCGGCATTTACTCCATCGTCAAGTAAGAGATTGTATTTTTTCAGGTAAATTTCTAATTCTTCAGAAGTGTCAGGATGCTGAAATTCTGCTAACGCAGGAAGCATCACATATCTTCCTAATTCTGAAAGTGGAACGGCTTGATACGGGATAACGAGAATATGATTTGTGAATAATTTTTGTGGTTCACATACTTCATCAATTTGTTGAAAATCTGCACTTTTGAAGCTAGATACTGTAATATCCATAGGAATTCCATAATCATTTGCCAAAACATGTTGCATGAAAACTGTATTTCCGTTTTTATCCATTTCCTGGATAATAAAACCTGAATTAATCGTCAGTACTTGTGAAGGTTGAGGAGCTCCAAACCCCCCACCAGCAAATACAGATATTCCAAATAATGGAATCATTCCTAAAAATAATAAAATAAAGAAAACTGTTTTCAGTTAAATCACTATTCTATATTTTCCGTATACAATGTAAATATTAGCAGCTAGTATTACCACGGCTGCAATGAAGAACCAGTCTTTGATACTAACTTGTTCAAGTTCTCTGTCAATATCATCAGTTATTTGTTCAAAAATTTCATTAAGACTATTGTTATCAACAGATTTGTAGTATTTTCCATTAGCTGCAGTTGCGATAGTGATTAATTCCTTTTCGTTTAATTCTGCATACAGAGGATTTCCATAAATGTTGGTTCCTAAAAGCACAGGATCTTCAGAACCCATACCAATTGTATGAATTTGGATTTTTTTCTGAATTGCATATTGAACCGCCTCGTTTGGAGTTACAACACCAGCATTGTGATCACCATCGCTTAACAAAATTACAACTTTTTTCTTGTTAGGGATGGAATTTGCCATATCCACACCCAATACAAGACCATCTCCGATTGCAGTTGCACCATCTCTTTGTTTTATTGCATTCAAATCATCAATTGTTTTGTCTTTGAATGGAGTAAGGTATGAGACAGTTGTGGCGCCTGATTCAAATAAAATAATACCAGTGTGATCATTTGGTTCAAGATTTTCTATAAGTATCTCAGCAGCATCTTTTGCAGATTCCAGTCTTGTAGGAGGATAATCTGTTGCAGCCATACTTCCAGAGCCATCAAGAACTAAGACTACATTTACACCTTCTTTGATGTTTTCAAGAGGGATTCTAGGATCAGCAAGTCCAATTATTATCAAACTGACAGCTATCAGTATGAGAATGAATGGAAGATGTTTTCTAAATTGAGATTGTGATGAAGCAGATTTTTTTACAAGTTCCAGGTTGCTAAACTTTAATGAATTTGATTTTTTTGTTTTTGTGTAAAATCTATACAAGAAATAAAATCCGGGCAATACAAAAAGTGCAAGTAAAACATACCAATATCCAAATTCATATTCCATGATTTATCGCCTCGTACGTTGATTGAAGAATTGTCTTAATGCGATGTCAAAAGGAATTTGCTCTGAAACATTCACCATCTCTACTTTTATTTTTGTAATGTCATTTTTTATTTTTTCATGATTTTCAAGAGAGTTTTTTGTAAACGCACGTCTAAATGACTCATCAGAAGTATTTACCATCAATTGTTCTCCAGATTCAATATCTTCTAACATAGTATACCCAATATCAGGAAGTTCAGATTCACGTATGTCAGAAAGATTTACCAAAATTACATCATGACGGTTTTTAAGAAATTTTAATGGACGTAAAAAGTTTGGAGAAATGTAATCAGAAATTATGAACACTACACTTTGCTGACCTAAAATGTGATGTAATTGTAAAAGTGAAGATTCAAGGTTAGTTTGTGTACTTTTTGGTTTGTATGCCAGTAGTGTTTGAAGCAAAGATAAGCTATGTTTTCTGCCTTTTCTTGAAGGAATAAAATGCTCAAGTTTGTCAGTAAATATTCCCAGTCCAACATTATCATTATTTTTCATTGCTGAAAAAATAATTGATGCTGCAACCTCATGACCTATCGATTTTTTACTTTTCATGAATCCAAATTCATTACTTGCCGAATAGTCAAATATTACATATACGCGCAAGTCACGCTCTTCAACGAATTCTTTTACATGTAATTTGTTAGTACGTGCAGTAACATTCCAGTCAATATGTCGCACATCATCTCCCAAAACGTACTCTCTTACCTCTGAAAATTCAATTCCTCTTCCACGTATTTTTGATTTATAGCCACCTGCCATCATACCATCCACCAAACCCTTAGTTTTGATTTCCAATTCTCGAATGCGTTTTAGGAGATCTTTGATTTCAGACAAGGGTTTCTACGGCGCTCGGATTTTTTCTAATATTTTATCAATCATAACATCAGACGTATTACCTTCAGCCTCAGCTTCAAATGTCAGTATTATTCTATGCCGCAATACATCATGTGCAATTGATTTGATATCATCAGGAATAACAAAACCTCGTCCTGCAAGTAACGCATGTGATTTTGCTGCAAGAATTAACCAAATGGAGGCACGAGGGGATGCGCCAAATTCTATCATATCTTTTAATTCAAGATCATAGTTTTTTGGATTTCTAGTTGCATCGACTATTGTAGACACATATTCTTCAATTTTTTCATCAGCGTAAATTTTTTGAACAAATTTTTGTATTTCAAGAACTACATCTTTTGATACTATATTTTTGGCAGAAGGTTTGTTTTCCTGAGTATTTCTTTGTATGATTAATTTTTCATGTTCTTTTGAGGGATAGTTGATAATGAGTTTTAATGCAAATCTATCAATCTGAGCTTCAGGTAGTCTGTAGGTACCTTCACTTTCAATCGGGTTTTGTGTTGCAAGAACTAAAAACGGTTTTTCAATTTCATATGTATCGCCATGGATACTTACTTGTCTTTCTTGCATTGCTTCAAGTAATGCAGATTGAACTTTAGGAGGTGCGCGGTTAATTTCATCTGCAAGTATGAGATTACTAAATACAGGTCCCTTTTCAGTGACAAATTTTTCATTTTTGTTGTCATAAATTTTTGTTCCAGTAATATCTGCAGGCAGTAAATCAGGTGTGAATTGTATACGGCAAAAATTTGCACCGAGTGTTTTTGATAGCGTATCAACCATTTTGGTTTTAGCTAAACCCGGAACACCTTCTAATAGTACATGACCGTCGGCCATCATTGCAATCACTAATTTTTTAATTACATTCTCCTGTCCAACTATAACTTTCTGAACTTCATCTACAATTCCCAATATTTGTTTAGAATAAATTTTTGATTGTTCTGTTAAGGTTTGAATTTCAGGATTTGCAGAGTGATATGATGATTCTACAGACATGAGATTCACTCTCATTCTGAGTTTTGAATATAATAATGATCACAATGGATCTATCATTGTACTATTTCCAAAATTGAATTTTATGAAAGAAAACAATATCAATATTATTTAATCATAAATTATGATAGTAACATATGATGCTGAAATTAACAATAAAAGATATTTTGAGACAAAGAACATTTGGCACGATTGGAGTTATTTCTGGATTGAGTATGGGAATATTGTATTATTACTTAACATTAGAAATGGGAATAACACATATGACAACAGAAATAGAATTATTGCCTACATATATGGCAGCATCAATTGCATTGACAGCAGTTGTTGCAATACTAGCAGGGATTAACATTGCATTAGTGGCATATAATATTAAAACACAGAGAGACAAAAATGTCAAGAATGGAGCAAGCGCAATATTTGGTGGAGCATTAACAGCATTTACACCTGGATGTCCAGCTTGTACGACATCATTATCTGCAGTATTAGGAATAGTTGGAGGATTAGCAATATTCCCATTGCAAGGATTAGAATTAAAATTAATATCGATTGGAGCGTTAATATTTTCGATTTGGTGGGCTATGCGCAATATCAATAATGCTTCATGTTGTATAATGAAAGAATAATCATAAAACCAAATATATTCAGAAATTTGAAGAATTACATGACTCTTGAAGAACCATCTCCAAATCTACTTTTGGATTCATTTAATGAAACACGAAATACCACATTGCAGTTAGTAAAAAATTTAGAGAGAGATGATTTTGGAGTACAGACTGCAGTTTTTATGAGTCCGCCAAAATGGCATATAGGTCATGTGAGTTGGCTAAACGAAATAGTTCTAAGTAAAACACAAAAGAATTATCAGTTTTATTCAGATGAGCTTTCGGAATATCTAAATTCATACTATAATCAGTTTGGAAAACCACATGATAAATCAAAACGAGGAATAATGTCAAGACCGACAGTAGACGAAATTTTACAGTATTTTGATGTGATAACTAACAGAGTTAGAGAAGTGATCAGTAGACCGCTAGATAAAGAAACAACATATCTTTTCACAATGGCAATACATCATGAATGTCAACATCAGGAACTTTTAGTTTATGATTTACAACATTTGTTGGGAGAGCAATACAGACCAACAAAAATTAATCAGTCTCATGCTCCAGCACATAAAGAAAAGAAAAGTATCAAAATAAACGGAGGATTGTATAATTTAGGGTATTCAGGAAAGGATTATTGTTATGATATTGAACTTCCAGAGCACAAAACATACCTAGACGACTATCAAATTGATAATGTTTTGACAAGTAACGCAGAATATTTAGAATTCATGCAAGACGGCGGATACGATGACTATTCATTTTGGCTTTCAGATGGTTGGGATGCAGTCAAGAAAAATGGATGGAATGCCCCCATGTATTGGGAAAAAGAAGGAAATGAATGGATTACAAGAGACTTTGTAGGAAAAAGAAAAATCAATCCCGATGAACCAGTGTGTCACGTTAGTTACTATGAAGCAGCAGCATACTGTAAATGGGCAAACAAAAGATTGCCAACTGAAGCAGAATGGGAAAAAGCAGCACTTTGGAATGATGAAAAAGAGATTAAAACAATTTTTCCATGGGGAAATGAAAAAGCAACAGAATCAAACGCAAATCTGTTAGAATCAAATATTTGGAATTGCAGCAATATTGGAATGTATGAAAATGGCAAAAGCAACTATGGATGTTATCAAATGATTGGAGATGTTTGGGAATGGACATCTTCAGAATTTATGGGATATCCGGGTTTCAAAAGTGGATTTGACGAATATAATGACAAATGGTTTACAAATCAAAAAGTTTTACGTGGAGGATCTTTTGGAACACCAGCAAAATCAATCAGAGGATCTTATAGGAACTTTTTCAGATTAGATGAGAGATGGTTAATTTCAGGATTCAGATGTGCCGAAAACATCTAGATTTTTTTTGCTAAAACAAGAGTAAAATATTTTCGTGAATCAAACCACATTTCTAATTTTTCAAAGTTAGATTCTTCGAGTAGAGATTCTATTTCCAGAGTAGAGAACTTGTGTGAATTTTCAGTGTGAATTAGTTCATTTTTTGAAAATGTTATAGATAAATTAGATTTTGGTATTGTGACTGATTGTTCAGACAGTGAACGAAGATACATTTCAATTCTACCCTTTTGTTCATCATAAATAGCATGATGTTCAAAATTTTCCAGATCAAAATCTGCACCTAATTCTTTGTTAATCCTTTTTAAAACATTCAGGTTGAATTTTGCAGTTGTATTTTGAGAATCATTATATGCATCATGTAGTATTTTGTGATCCTTTTTTAGATCCAGTCCAATTAAGAATAAATCATCAGACTTCATCAATGCGTTAATTTTTTGGAGAAATTTTATGCCTTCATCATAATCAAGATTGCCAAAACTTGAACCAAGAAATGTAATCAAGTTGGGTTTATCATCAAAATGCTCAATGAAATCAAGACCTTTTTCATAAGTATCAACAACTCCAGTAATTGTGAGATTCTCATAATCCATACAGAGGTTTTTAGCACTTTGATCTAAAATTTCTGAAATATCTATCGGAAAATATTGGAGATGTGTTTGTGATTTGAATAAAACATCAATTAATAGTCGTGTCTTTACCGAAGAACCGCTTCCTAGTTCCACTAGATGATACTCATTTGAAATATATGGTAATAATTTTTCCTCAATGGTTTGTAAAATTTCAGTTTCAGAATTGTACGGATAATATTCTGGAAGAGAGCATATTTCATCAAATATTTTTGAACCGTTTTCATCATAGAAGAATTTTGGACTAATTGATTTATTTGGTTCTTGAAGTGTACTACGTATTTCTTCTGCAAAAGTTACAGTAGTACTAGTTCTAGTTGGTTTGAAATATGTCAGATTATCCTGAATTAAATGGGATTGGTATCCTAATAATTCCTGTTTTGATTTATTTTTCATATTTTGGCGATTTTTGTTTTGCATAAATTTCTTATCCCAGTTAAATATAATATCAATGATGGCAGAAATACTCAAAATTGAAAATCTAACCAAAAAATTTCAGAAGAAGAACTTTTTTTCATCAAATTCAAAAGAAGTCGTCGCAGCAGATGCTGTGAATTTTTCTCTGAAAAAGGGAGAGATTTTAGCTATTGCCGGACAATCAGGTTCAGGAAAATCAACTATTGCAAAATTAATTTTAAGAGCCATAGAACCAGACTCGGGAAAAATTTTTCATAATGAAAAAGAGATTAAAAATAATTCAGATGAATTAAAAAAATTTCGAATGAAATGTCAAATGATTTACCAAGATCCATATGATTCAATAAATCCAAGAATGACAATTTCAGATATAGTTAGCGAACCATTAGAAATTCATAATTTAGGTACAAAAAATGAACGTAAACAAAGAGTAATTGAAACATTACAAAGAGTAAAACTGGAACCTGCAGAAGAAATTTCCAAGAAATATCCACATATGTTGTCAGGGGGTCAAAGACAAAGAGTCGTAATTGCAAGAGCAATAGTAGTTAAACCTGAAATTATCATTGCCGACGAACCAGTTTCCATGTTAGATGTTTCAATTCGTGCTGAAATTTTAGAATTAATGAAGGAAATTCAGAAAGAAAATAATATTTCCATGATATACATTACACATGATCTAGCTACGGCAAAACATTTTGCAGACAATATTTT
>CALBOT010000150.1 GCA_937896695.1 uncultured Candidatus Nitrosopelagicus sp.
ATATCTAGGTCCATCAATTTTCCATCTCAATGAAATTTGTTGATATCTAAATCCATCAATATTATTTCCATCATTTGGAAATGTATTTTCAAATTGTTTTAAATCTATTTCCATAACTGGTGCTGATAAATCATTTTTCAATTTTAAAAAATATCTCATCATATATCCATTTTGTTTATCATTTGGTCCTGGCTTTGGTCGTTTTACTTTTGGTGTTTTAAATTCTTGTAAATTTAATGTAGTTAGATAATCATATTCAAAAACGTCTTGAGTTTTATAATTTGTTTTTTTGAATGGCATTAATACTTCTGAATCATCTTTTGGAAATGCTCCAGTCATAATCAATTCTTTTGCACCAAAGTAATGGTATGGTCCTATGTATTCTTGACCATTAGCAAAACTATACTCTTTACCTTGAGTATATTTACCATAAAAACGTTGATTTTTTGGATAATATCTATTTGCCATTTTATTGCTCCATTCTACATATTGTATCTACTTCAGTTACCCAATCATTTGGAGTAACAGTATCTTTAGTTTTTGTTACAGTAAATACAATAGATGGGGGTCCATCATAATATCTTGAAGGAGCAAGGTCAGTTACACATGCATTACCAAATTGTATTCCTGCTATTCCATCTAATGTTGCGGATAATTCTAATGGATATTTATCTTTTCTAAAAGAAGCTTTTTCATTGGATGTAAATGTTCCTTCAACATATGCTTTTAAATTAGATTTAGCTGCTGATATAGTTTCTGAATTGTATCCTGTATCATGTATTACTTCCATTGAATCTAATAAATCATTTCTAACCTTAGCTGCACTTTGTAAGTTAGTTACTTTTTCTCCTTTTATTACTTGCACAGTTTCACTTTTCTTTCCTGATGCAGTACCAGATCCTCCTACAAATGCGGCCGCGGCCATGTCTTTTGGAACCTTACCATTTAATTGTACATTTCTTGCATAATTAGTAAAACTTCTTGCTGCATCTAATCTTATTTTTTGGCCTCTTCCTGATCTTCCTGGTGCCCAATTTCTATCAACAATATACATTTTATCATCACCACCACTTTCACCATAATTTGCAGCTTGTTCAGGTGTCATTGATATTGCTGTTAGATCCCAAGCTCCTCCAGAATGATTATATATGTCACCAAATAATGCTTGTAAAAATTTCATGACACTAATTTTACTTCCTTCTGCTCCCATACCTCCTGCTCCTAAATGGCCTCTCAAGCAGTCACGCGAGATTAATATATTTGCAAGAAAACATTTATCACCACCTCTAATTACTTTATCAACTGAACTAAACTTTTTACCCCATATTTTTGTTGCTCCAAAAGTTTGTGCTCCTAATCCCATTCCACCAGTACCTCCGTATGTTTGTTGATATGTTTTATCACCTAACCATAATATTTTCATTGGATTAGCAGAAAATAATCTATCATATCGTTTACCTACAGTTACATTATCATTACATACAAACTGAATTTCTTTTGTTTTGGTTGCACCTCCTTCTATATTTCCTTTTAAAAGATCATCATTGATTAATTTATTTATAATATATCCTAATGTACAAAATGCAATGTTACCGTTTACCATACCATCATTTTCTGGTTCTGGTGCTGCATTGGGTGCATCACAACCTGCTAACGCAGCATTTGCATATCCGCCAACCTTTGCTGATGTTCCTCCCCATTTATGCAAATCACAATGATCTTTTAATTGATCTTGCACATCATAATCAAATATATCTGCTATATTACATACATCTTGATATTCATTTAACCATTCATAATCTGAACAATATGTTCTTCCTTTTGCATCTATTTTAGACATTGCATTCATTTCTGTAACTAAACTTCCTTTTGCAACTCCTTTTATTTCACAATCATATCCTAAGTATTCGTTTATCTTAAATGAATAATCATATACAACACCTTCAAATGTTGCATTATTAGCTGGACCAGAAGCTCCTACTCGACCATATTTCATACTTATTTCTGTTCCAGGAACCATAAATTTTCCTTCTAATTCTTCAAATGATGCTTTATCAAATGTTTTTATTTGTAAAGTACATTTTTTCAATGAACCATAATCACCTGACATTTCTACATCTAATTTTTGAATAGCTGGTGTTGGACGTCTTGTTGATGTTGCATATCTAGAATTTAAATCAGTTGAAGCTAATGTTGATAATTTTCCAGTTGCTTTAACAACATTACCAACTACTTTTTGTTTAGTTTCCATTGCTTCACTTTCTCTTGACTGACCAAATAAAGAATTAGAAAGTCCTTCTCCTAGTAAACCTCTACCAGCTGATCCTATTCCATCTAAAATAGCTTGACCTGTATCTAGATCTTGAAAATTTTGAACTACTGGTTCTACTCTTCGAGAATTGATAGTTATGTAACAACCTTTTAATTTTCTACTTTCTATATATCCTTGATTCTTGCGCCTGTTGAGTTCTTCTATTACATACGATTGTGCCGTGTTATAAAATACTCCTCCTGCCATAATTATCTAGATTTTTCTCTTTTTCTTAATACTTCATACCATTCTTGCATTGCTGGTATTCTAACACGCATACCAGGAGGTACATCCATGTTACCTTTTCC
>CALBOT010000151.1 GCA_937896695.1 uncultured Candidatus Nitrosopelagicus sp.
CACCACTCTTACTCATGTTGCAGATACAGGTTTATTATTAAATAGCACTAGACAATTACAGTTTGGTGACTCTGGTACATTTATACATCAATCAGCAGATGGTGTTCTTGATTTGGTATCGGATACGGAGATAGAAATTAATGCCACAACGATAGATATGAATGGTGCTTTAGATGTTTCTGGACAAATAACATCTGCTGGAGCTTTAACTTGTGCTGGTATAGTTGTAGGTGCTGCTTCTTTGCAAGAAGCAGACTTAGTACAAATAGATGGTATAACAGCAGGAACAGTGTCAGCTTCAAAAGCTGTAATAGCTGATTCTAATAAAAGAGTTATAGAGCCTAAGAAATTAGAGGGTGTTTCAGCTGAATCTAAAATTCAAGAAAAGAAAAACCAACTTTATTATTCATCTTCAAAAAATGCTCTGGTTGAATCTCAATTATCGTTATCTAAAGCTAAAAATTCTCTAAAGACCATGGATCCATTTGTTTCGTGTTGGATTAAGTGTGGTATATCGTTCCTGATTGATACTATTCTTTTACAAAACAAGATCATTCCAATTCCTGTTAAAGCACTGTCTTCAATAAGAAATCTAAAAGAAAATGATTCAAATCAATTTATTGATAAACTTATTGCAGAAACTGGAATTGAAAGAGCAACATCTTCTTTACTGTCACGTATGTTAAAATCATCTTCAGGATTTTCTGATATGGTTGAAAACAATCGTAATTCATTAATCATTGAAAGAAAAGCAAATCATCTCATTCAAAACTCATTATTCACTGATTGTTATTTGTATTTGATTTATCAAAATAAAAATAATTTTTATAAAATTAAAGATTCACTTAACAACAATTCTGATAAGATACATGTTCTAAAAACTGCATTTGATCTTACAATTACGTCTTCTGATTTATCTGATACAATTGATTCTTTATTCGATATTTCAAAATCACTATCTAATTTTCATTAACGTTGTTATAAAATACGAATAATCCTTAAAACTAAGTTTTGTACTAGTATATCATGACAGATCAAGCATGCGGATGCGAAGCAGATACTGGCGATCCAGATTATGAATGTGATTGTGCAATGCAAGGAACTTGTCTTTGTGCAGTAGATTGCACATGCGGAGTTAGTGTTTGCAAAGAAGCAGTATCTCAACTAAGTCCATAGAAAATATCACTATTTTCTCTTTTTTTATTTTATTTTATCCTTGTAAAACCTATCAAACATTAAATATGCTCAAAGCAGTCTGAATTTTGTGAAACTATCACTCATAATTGCAGCATTTTCATTATTATTGATAATCCCGTTAGCATCTCAAGATTCATTTGCTCAAGTTAATTCAGGTGGATTTCAAGCTGGCGGTGTAAACATTGATGGTTCATGGTATGTTGGTGAAGGTCTCAAAGTCGGTGACTATTTCAGCTTCAATGTGTGCCATGTTGATTATTTAGATTGTTCAGATTTTGATATGGCAATGTGGGTTGAAGATGAAGTTCGTGTTGGCAGTGAAGATAAATTTAGAATTCAAGTTTTAGTTTATGACGGTAGTAAAATTATCAAAGGAGTAATGGATGTTGGTCAAGTTGCACCAGAACCTACTGGTGGAACTGAAGAAATTTCTTCATATAGAAGTGCTTACAAGTCTTCTATTGCTTGGCTTTCTGCATTTGCAACAAAAGAACTGGATAGAGGAGATGGCACATACTTAACTGGAAAAGGTCCAAAAGAATTCAGAGCAGCTTCATGGGGAAAGATTGGAAATATTGGTGGTCAACAAATTTTGCCTACTGCTGAACAAACCATTTCAGTTGGGGCTGGTCAATTTGATTCTATTTTACTTACTTGGAAGACTGGAGGACAACAAAGTAAAGTCTGGATTGTAGATGACTTTCCATTTCCTATTCAAGCAAAAACATTCATGCATGTTTCTCAAGGTATTCCTCCTGTTGAATATGAATTTGAATTATTAGATTATAAGGAAAATGTATCTTCCAATCCATTTGTAAATGTTGAAACTACAGCTGCAAAACAAGCAGCTGCAGGATGTCCTGAAGAATATCAGAAAACAAAATTCAATGAATCTACAAACACATTTTCAATGATTGTTAAAGGTGTAATTGGTCCAAAAACTGTAAAACAAGGATGTGACATTGAATTGTTTATTGATTTTAAACGAATGGTAAATCCAACTGAATTTGTAGACCAAGTACATTATGACATTGCAGTATTTGGTGACACATCAAAACCTCCAATCAAAACTGTCTCATCTGATGAAGGAAGAGCTGAATTATACACTGCATCTGGTCAAACACACAGATTTGTATTGGCAGATCAACCTCCAGGAATATACACTTATGCAATAATTGTTCATGGTACTGGACCTGAACATATTCTAGGTGGCAATCCTGACACTTCTGGATTGATGACATTTGAAGTTGAAGTTGTAAAGGGTGGAAACACATCATTTACTGCACCTGCAACAGCATCAATTACAGAAATACCTCAATGGATAAAAAATAATGCAGAGTGGTGGGCTGCAGATCAAATTGATGATGCATCCTTTGTGAGTGGCATAGAATATTTGATTAATCAAGGAATAATGAAAATTCCTGAAACTGCTCAAGGAACTGGTTCCTCTTCTGATGGAATTCCTCAATGGATTAAAGGAAATGCAGAGTGGTGGGCTGCGGGTCAAATAGATGATAATACATTTGTTAGCGGAATCCAGTGGCTAATTTCAAATGGAATTATGAAAATATCTTAGTATGCCTAGAAATGATGTGAAAGTATGACTGGTCTTTTTAGCTATCCTAAACGAAAACTTCGAAAATTGATTACTCAAGGTGAATATGAGCAAGCTGAACAACTTGGAAATGAACTAGAACAAAAATTCTCCAAAGATCCTGATTTTCTATTCATAATGGGAAGTATGTATTACATGTTAAATGATGAGAAAAAAACACTTCATTACATTGATAGAGTATTAGAAATTAATCCATATGATATTGAATCACTCTCTCTAAAACTACGTGTACATCAATTCTTGGCCGAAAAGCACGAGGATCAAGAATTAAAGAAAAATGAAATCAACATTGTAATTGATTGTTGCAGAAAAATTTTAGATGAGGCGCCAGATAATTTCGAAGTGCGTGATCTTATAACTGAATTAGAATCTCAATCTTGAGTATCTTTCATTAGATATACATTTTCTAAAAGCCATTCACAAAATTCTATAACTGGTTGAGTAAATTCATACCACACATGTAGTGAATGTGGAAGAATGTCAATTTTATCTTGAATATTATTATTAAAAATTATTCTTACTCCTTCTTTGTCTTCATACATGTATGCATCCTCTGTTTTAATATCTCCTAAAATTTCTAAAGCTTTTTCTTTAATTACACTTCTATCCATAGGAAAACGTTTTTTCTCCATATCTATTATTAGACTAAGATCTTGTTTTCCATACATTTCAAAATCATTAATTTTTCCATCATGTGGAAAATTAACTAGTAATTCAATATTGTATTTTTTACCAACTTGTTTTCCAATTTCGCCAATTTCTTTATACGCCATGCCTGGATTTTTTTTTAATAAAAAACGTATTTGTGGTAGATTTGACTTTAACGTTTTTTGTAAATCCTCTGTAATCATTTTAAACATATTCTACATTTGTATAATGCCATATTTAGATTAGTTTTTTTAGAACACAATGTCTGAGATGAACATGGCCATGCCCATGAATAATGATAAAATGGATCCTGATGAAGGAGGTGCTGAAAGAACATCAAATGTTACAGATTACAAAAGAACATGTATTGATTTCATTGAAGACATTTCTGGAAGTTATTTGGAATGGGTTGATTACTATTCTGAAAAAAATCAAATTGATAAAGATGAAGATAAGAAAAGAAGAACTGAAATTTCATCTATAGTTGAAAGAACAAATACTTGGCTTGCAAAAGTTCCTACCACTATCAAAGCTGTTGATGTTGTTATGAATGATGGAATACAAAAAATGGCAGAATCAACTGCAGGAAAACCATTCCAAATTGGAGTATTTGTAAATAAGATATCTGAATACACTATGGCAAAACCTGGAATAATTGATATTCATGTAAAAGCTTCTGGGAGAGATGGAAGAAAAACAAAATTAGGAACTCATAGTAAAGATGATAGGTTTAGAATAGAATCAACAGGAAAAGTATTTTTTGATGAAGAAAACATACCTGAGAATGAATTTGATACATTAGATGTACATCTAAAACTTAATGCTAACAAATGTACTCAAAGAGATGTTATCTCATTTACTGTTATAGTTAGTGAAATGAAAGATGGAAATGAATATGACCGTAGAGGATTATCTACCATAATCCATATTGTTTAGTTCTTATCTGATAATTTTATTTCTAACACTATTCTTGCTTCTTTTTGTCTACTCTCTTCTGTATATTTTAAATTTGAAATCTTTTGTGCAAGTTCTTCTTCCTCAACTAATCTAGCTAATCCTGAAAACTCATTTCCATCAAATTCAACTTTTACTTGCGGATGTGCAATGGCATTTTTTAACCAGTCACTATTTGGATTTCGTCTAGAAAAGTAAATCATGTCATTGTAAGTCACAGCTTTTGCCCAGACGGTATGTTCTTTTCCTGATTTTCTGCCTTTAGTTTTCAGCTTTGCTTTGAATGTTAAGTTGTTAATTATTTTCATTTCATCTAAACGCCATAAATGCTGCAAACATGGCAATCACGCATGATCCTCCGACACCCATCAAATACATGATTTTGTTTCCTTGCATGAACTAAATTATAATGTAGATTATTTAAAATATGTAGCATTCTATCTTAGGAAGTAAATTATATTCTCATTCTAAAAGTTAGTTATGAATGCAATAGAGATTAATTCACTAACAAAAAATTTCAAAGATTCCACAGCAGTTGATAATATTTCTCTAGATGTAGAGGAAGGTGAAATTTTTGGTTTTCTTGGTCCAAATGGTGCTGGTAAGAGTACTACGATGATGATCTTAACAACTTTACTAAAGCCTACTTCTGGAAATGCGTCAATTTGTGGATTTGACGTGATTACAAACCCATCAAATGTTCGTAAAAATATTGGATTTGTTCAACAAGAAATTGGAATTGATGAATATCTAACTGCTCGAGAAAACCTACAATTTCAATGCAAGATAAGTCAAATTCCTAAAGAACAAATCCAAAATCGAATTGAGGAAGTAATTGATCTGGTTGAATTAACTGAGAAACAGGATGAACAATCAATTACTTTTTCAGGTGGAATGAGAAAAAGACTTGATATTGCATGTGGACTAATTCATAGACCAAAGGTCTTATTCTTGGATGAACCTACCGTCGGATTGGATATTCAAACACGAAGGAAAATTTGGGAATACATAAGAAAAATTCACAAAGAATTTGGAATGACCATATTTGTTTCAACACACTATATGGAGGAGGCAGATAATCTATGTGATAGAGTTGGTATTATTGATTATGGCAAAATTCAGATAGTTGATACTCCTGAATCTATGAAAAATAAACTAGAGACTGACATGATCACATTTTCTATAATTCCTGATGAAATCAAACAGGAACAGTTCATAAATAAAATCAAATCATTTGATTTAATCAAAAATGTTGAAATTAATAAAAATAATGTGATTGTACAATCTTCTAAATCAACTCAAGTGATTCCACAAATTTTTGAAGCCTCATCTGAATACCAAATATCTATTGATTCATTTGTATTGAATAGACCAACGTTAGATGATGTTTTCATCTCATACACTGGTCACAATTTACGTGATGATACTAATGATAAATTTAACAAAAGAAAGGAGTACAATCAGTCAAGGAGACGTGCACTATGATTATCTCTGACACGTATGCAATTTTTTGGCGTGAAATGAAACGTTATAGGAAATCAAAAAGTGGAGTTATCATTCGATTAATTCAACCCGCAATTTGGATTGTCGTTATGGGAAATATTTTTGCTGGAACTCAACCATTGATACAATCAGTTGGATTTGACGGTGAATATATTGAATTTATGGCTCCAGGAGTTTTGATTTTAACTGCAATATTTACAAGTATTTTTGGTGGTGTAAACACTTTGTGGGATCGACGTTATGGTTTTATGAATAAGGCGTTAACATCTCCAATTTCTCGTTCTTCAATTGCATTAGGAAAAATGCTTGCAATATCTATGATTGCTGCATTTCAATCCAGTTTGATACTTGGAATGGCTTTGATACTTGGAGTTAGCATGCCTCATCTTTGGATGATTGCACCAATAATGGGTATTGTGATATTATTCTCGATTGGTTTTTCAGGAATTTCTGTTATGGTTGCAGCTGCTGCAAAATCACAAGAAACATTCTGGGGAATAATTAATTTTCTAGGCATGCCTTTATTCTTGCTTAGCCCTGCACTATTTCCACTTGAATTAATGCCCGATTGGCTTGCATCTGTTGCAGCCTTTAATCCTGTAAGTTACACTGTAATTCTTGTTAGAGAGATGATGTCTGGATATGTCGATAGTTTGTCTGCAATGACTAGCATTGCTGTATTAGGAATTTTTAGCGTTGTAATGATTGGCCTCGCAAGTTATGTATTCACTCGTGATGTCAACAAGCCTTTCTAGGCATAATCACGAAATAATTACCTATCAAATGCTGAAAAGTTGTTCAATTTTTGACAAGAATTGTAAAAAATCCTCACACGGTTGATCTTGAGGACATTTTTAGAGTATTTTTTGATGCATTTACAGATCTTCCTAGTCTTAACATTAACAATATCCTTGGCAGGCATTTCATACATTGAAAACATTGATGCTGCAAATGGTCATGATTTCGAATCTCAATGGGGAAAAGCAGGAATCGCAAAATCTGGATTTTTCTTAAGCCCTCAACATATTACGTTTGATTCTGAAAACAACATCTATGTAACTGATCTTGGAAACTCACGAGTTCAAAAATTTGATTCTACAGGAAATTTTCTTGTTGAGTGGGGAAATAGAGGAAATAATGATGGAGAATTTGGTCATCCTGCAGGAATTGCAGCCTTTAATGAATTTGTATTTGTAGTTGATAACAAAAACCATGACATACAAAAATTCACTCTTGATGGAGAATTTATTTCAAAATGGGGTGGATTTGGAACTGATCCTGGATTTTTTAAATCTCCACGTGGAATAACCATCTCTGATGATGGATTTGTTTATGTTGTAGATTCTGGAAATACAAGAATTCAAAAATTCACTCTTGATGGAGAATATGTATATGATTTTGGCCAAAGTGGAAAACATGGAGGTAACTTTGTTACACCTGTAGACATTGCAATCAATTCTGATAAAATCTATGTAACTGATCCAAATCAAAATAAAATAATTATTTTTGATTTAGATGGCAATTTTGAGAAAATTTTTAATGACAGAGTTGGAGGTTATCCTATCTATCCTGAGGGAATAATTTTTGATGAAGAAAATAATTTCTACATTGTTGATTACAGAAATAATAGAATAATTCATTACAATGAATTAGGTATTGCATTATCTATGTTTGGTCAAATGGGAAATGACGTTGGCCATTTTAAATTTCCAAAAGATATTGCCATATCAAATGACGGATATCTTTTTGTTACTGACACACAAGGTCATCGTATTCAAAAATTTTCTACTCCTTTAACGCAAAATTTGATACTGGTTGAAGAAGAACAAAAACCTCAAACAAAAATTTCACCTGAATCTGAAAAAATTGAAGATATCAAAACTCAATTCCAGCCTGTAACTCCTATTCCAAATGATTTCCAAAAACCTGTAATTCTGGTTCCTGAAGATATTTTGGTAGAGGCTACAGGATCATTAACTTCTATAAATATTGGTGAAGCAATGGCAACTGATGAGAGTGGAATTTACTCACTAACAAACAATGCTCCATCTTCATTTCCTCTTGGGATTAATACTATAATCTGGACTGCCGTTGATGGTGCTGGAAATATGGCTATTGCTTCTCAAACTGTCACAATTCAGGATTCTACTCCTCCAAAAATCTCTCACATAGATAATATCTCTCTTGAAGCAAAATCATCAAATCAAAATCTTGTAACATTGATTACTCCTGAAATATATGATGAGGTAGGTGTAATATCCATCACTAACGATGCACCAGAAGTATTCCCACTTGGTGAGACAATCGTAACTTGGACTGCAACTGATGAATATGGTAATTCTATATCAAACACTCAATCAATTAATGTTATAGATACAATTTCTCCCGTAATTATGGCACCATCCAATTTAGAAATTGAGGCAAGTCATATTGAAAATAATGTCATTGATCTAATTGGTGTTAGAGCATCTGATGATGTTGAAGTAATATCCATCACTAACGATGCACCTGCTACATTCCCACTTGGTGAGACAATCGTAACTTGGACTGCAACTGACTCATCAGGCAACTCTGCTTCAGCAACTCAAACCATAACCGTAGTTGACACTACGGCTCCAGTAGTAGAAAATCTTGATTCATTAACATTTGAGGCAACAACTCTAAATGATAATTTAATTGAAATACCTTTGATTATTGCATCAGATAATACTGAAATTATATCCATCACTAACGATGCACCTGTTTCATTTGAATTTGGAATCACTATGATTAATTGGTTTATTGTTGATGTTACTGGCAATCAATCTGTTGTAGAACAACAAATTAACATAGTAGATACTACTTTGCCAATAATTATGACTCCTACTGATGTAGAAGTTGAAGCAACATCCATGGAAAATAATATTGTAGAATTTGGATTTGCTGAAGCATCTGATCAAGTTGATATAACATCCATCACTAACGATGCACCTGCTACATTCCCACTTGGTGAGACAATCGTAACT
>CALBOT010000152.1 GCA_937896695.1 uncultured Candidatus Nitrosopelagicus sp.
GTTTTAAATGCACTTAAAAGTGGAAAATTAACTGGGTATGCAACTGATGTTGTTGAAAATGAATTTGATGATATAACTAAATCCCCTATTATTAAAGCCATGAATAAAGGTGAAAACATAATAGTAACTCCACACATTGGAGGTATGACTTATGAAGGACAACAAAAAGCATATGAATGGAGTATAAATAAATTATGATAAAGGCATTTGTAATAATACCAGCTAAAGGTGATTCTAAGCGATTAGTTGGAAAGAATAAACGAATTATAGCAGATAAGACATTGATAGAACATTCAATAGAATATGCTAAAAAATCTAAACTAGCTGCAACTATTTTAGTATCAACAGAAGATAAAGAAACTCAAGAAATAGCTGAATCGCATAATATAGAATGGGTAGGAAGAAGTAAAGAATATATGGGTGAACGAGAAGTTGCTGACGTATACATTAATATATTTAAAGAACATGGAGATTCTACATATACACATGTTGTAGGAGTACAGCCAGATCATCCTGATAGAACTATTTCATTAGATAAAATGTTGCAATATGCAGTAGATAATAAATATGATGATTTATTTACAGTTGACCCGGATGGAACAAGAAATGGTTCAATAAGAATTACAAAGTCAGAACATGTAAAATCTGGCCTAATGAGTAGGAGAGTTGGAAGTATGATGGATAATTGTACTAATATTCATTCTGAAGAAGATTTAAAACAAGCAGAAAATAACATAATAAACGGAGTTAGCAATGAGCGAATATAAAAACAGATTTGGTAGAGGGTATCAAGATAGGGTAGGACAATTTCCTAAACACGAATTTTTAACGACAAATTCGATTGAACTTGCAAAATTTTTAAATGATAATAAGATAATATCTGATGGAATGAATATTTTTGAAATAGGAGCAGGAGGATGTAGAAATTTGAAATTCATACATGATTTAAATTCAAATGTAAATTTGTTTGCAAATGATTTATATGAAGATGCATCAAGAAAAAATATGCATGAGTCTATAAAAGAAAAAGTTAATTTTACAGAAATGGATACATTGTCTATGTTCGAACAAGACGAAAATTTAATTCTAGATGATAACAAAATTGATTTATTATTATCTTCAGATCATCTTATGCATGTTGATAAAAAATCTGTAATATCAATTTTAGAATATATTTGTACTAAATGGAAACCAACATACATTGTATTAAGAGAACTCATAAATGAATCTGGCGAAGAAATAAATAGGACATGGCCAAGAGTATATCATGATTATGAAAAAGGATTATCAAATCATTATGATCTGATTTCAGAAGGAGAATGTTCAAATAGACCAGATTGGTATAAACTATTACTTTATAAAGTAAAATCATAATGAATAAATATATTAAATCATTAAAGGACCAAAATAAATTAAATATTTCAATTGACAAAACAAAAACATTTGATTGGAAATATACAAAGATAGCAGGTCCATGTTCTATAGAAGGTAATGATATATCTGATATAGCAAAAGAAGTACAAGAAGCTGGAGCTAATGCATTTAGAGCTGGAGCTTACAAACCATGTACATATCCTATCCTGCAAGAAACTCATGGGTGGAAAGAAGGATTGAGAGAAAAAGGATTAGAATTATTACATTTAGTAAAAAATCTAACTAATATGCCAATTGTAACAGAAGTAATGGATGCAAATATGATAGATATGGTTGGTGAAGTTGCAGATGTATTTCAGGTAGGAACTAGAAATTTTCAAAATTATACGTTGTTAGATGCTTTAGGTAAAACTAATAAACCAGTACTATTAAAAAGAGGTACTTGGGGAACGATTGACGAGATATTAGGAGCTTGTGAAAGAATTTTAGTTGGTGGTAATGATAACATTGCAATCTGTTTGAGAGGTGTAGTGGGTATGCCAAATTATAGACATGTATTTCCAAGTATAAGATGGGCACCAGATTTAATGATGATACCTGCATTAAAAGAACTTACAAACATACCAATTATATATGATCCAAGTCATTCAACTGGGTATAGAAATTTTGTTCCTGCTATATCAAAAGCAGCCATGGCCGCAGGAGCAGATGGATTAATAATTGAATGCCATCCTGATCCAGAAAAATCAATTAGTGATCCTGATCAGGCGATAAATTATGAAACTTTAAAAGAGATATTCAATGGATAAAGTTACAGTTATTATTAGATGCAGAAATGAAGAAAATTATATTGGTTTCGCAATACAATCAGTTATAGATCATTTTCAAGAACCAGAAATTATAATTTTAGATAATAATTCTACTGACGATTCAATGAAGATAGTTTCATTATTTGATAGATATGATATTAAAATATATTCTATTAATAAAAATTATACTCCTGGTAAATCATTAAATTTTGGTGTTAGAAAAGCAAGTAACAATACAATATTGATATTGTCAGCACATGCTCAAATAACCAATGTAGATTTCAATCAAGTAAGCGAAGACTTAAAAAATAATGTTGCTGTATTTGGCCAACAGAATCCTATTTATAAAGGTAAGAAAATAACTAAAAGATATATATGGAGCCATTTTCATAACGAAAGAGAGCAAAATATGTTTTCTGGAATAGAAAATAGATATTTTTTACATAACGCTTTTTGTTTTTATAAAAAAGAAACTTTAATCAAATATCCATTCAATGAAATATTGTCAGGTAAAGAAGATAGATATTGGGCAATAGATAGGAGAGATTCTATGGAAAATTATTTATATGACGGAACTTTAGCATGTAATCATTTTTATACATCTAATGGAGCTACTTGGAAAGGTTTAGGATAATGAGAATAGCATTTTTTACAGAAGGAAATTGGCAAGGTAAGGTTGATAGAAACAACCAAAATATGAGAACTGAATTAGCTTGGATGTGTGCATTGGATGCAGATCATTATAATATTCATGAAGGTATGAACACAAAATATATGGGTAGATATGATTTGGGAGTAGTTATCATTCCAAAAAAGAATCCAGAATTTAATTTAGAAGATATTAGAAAATGGTGTGCATCAGTAGCATATATGCAGGAAGGTCCTCATTGGTATTTTCAAGATTATAATATAGAAAGACAAATTTGGTTTTATAATACATTACAAGATATGGACATGTTATTTGTTCATAATGAAATTGATAAAAAATATTTTGAAGGATTGACAGGAAAATCGTGCCAAGTATTGCCAAGTTTAATGATAGAAGATTCAATTCAAGTTCCTAATGTTAATAGGTCAAATGTAATGATT
>CALBOT010000153.1 GCA_937896695.1 uncultured Candidatus Nitrosopelagicus sp.
TTTTACACCCGATGTCTACACTAAAGCATTCTACTTAGCGCAAAAATTATTTCCATTTATTGAATTTGTCTCTTTGATTTTTTCTAATTGTAGTCTTTTGATATCGTCGACACCTAGATATTTTCTCATATTTTCATACTCTTGTCTTTCAAAATCCTCGCTGTTAATTCCTATGAAAAACTCTGCTTTTCCGGTAAGCATTGAGTCTTGCATACTTTCTTTTGGTATGCCGTAAAAGATGTATGCAATAAATTTTCCTTCATCCAGCTTATCTTCAGGTATTGAAAAAACAAATGAATTATCTTCGGAAATGAGTGCGCCATCTGATATTACTAATCTGTAATCTGATGGAAATGAGTTAACTTTGTAAACCCACATTATTACTGGATATCCTTTCTGTATTCCTAAATTAACTGCTTTTCCATTTTCAAAATTGACATTACCTGAAATCACAACTTTTCTTGATTTTTCTAATTGATTGTCTTCATGAAAAATTTTTTCAAGTGTAATTGTCTTATCACATACAAAAAGATGTTTCAGTGATTCTGGAATTTCTCGTTCTTGCGCAATGATTGAATTAGATAGTGCTGGAATTATACCTAGTGTCACAATTAATGTAAATAAAATTGATCTGTAAAAATTTGAACTAATATTCATACGATAATACTCATTATCAAAGATATAAGTTCGTAAAACAATTCCTGCCAGTGGTAAGTCAATATTTTTAATTTCAAACTTTACATGGAGCACTTAAATTAATTAACAAACAACAACTGATATGCCTAATTATCAAATTAGTATTGTAATTGAAAACAAACCTGGAATTAGTGATCCTGAAGGTGATACTATACTAAATGATCTTGTCTTAAAAGATAAAAATACTAACATAACTCAAATACGTTCGGGAACTATTCTTAAATTTTCTATAACAGACTCAAATGAACAATCTGCAAAAGATTCTATTCTAAAAATTTGTGATGAATTGAGAATTTACAACCCTTTGGTTAGTAAAGTAACTGCCACTTCTGAAGAAATCTAATCGTTACTAATGCTCTTTATAGTTCCGTCTACTAAAATCTGATCTCTTAGATAACTAGCAAGATCTGTCTGGGTGATAACACCTACTAATTTTTCATCATCAATTATTATCAATCTTCGAATGTTATTATTCAGCATTTTTTGAATTGCATCTTCTATAGTAGTGGTTGGTCCTACTGAACGAAACTTGTATGACATGATTTCTGATATCTTGATTTCACTTGCTTTTTTATCCTCTGCTGCAACTTTACGAACAAAATCACTCTCACTAAGTACTCCTTGAGGACTACCTTCATTCATTATTACTAGAAAACTGATGTCTTTTTCTGCAATAATTTTTGCTGCATCTTGGGCGGTTTTATCATTCTCTATTGTTATTACATCTTTTTCCATGATGTCTCTAATTTGTCCCATAAATAGAAATGAAAATTTCTAAAATAAAAACATGTCATCACGAAATCAAATTTATACCACATATTCGATAGTAAATTGTGAAAGTCGGGGTTATAGTTTTTCCTGGCAGTAATTGTGATCGTGATATGCATCATGTATTAACTGATGTTTTTAATCTAAATGCTGAATTTTTCTGGCATGAGAAAAATTTACCTTCGGATATAGATGCAGTTGTTCTACCTGGAGGTTTTTCATATGGTGATAGATTACGTGCAGGTGTCATAGCTGCGCACAGCCCTATAATATCTGATGTAAAAAAATTATCTGAAAAAGGCATTCCGATTTTAGGTGTCTGTAACGGATTTCAGATTCTTGTAGAATCCGGCTTACTACCTGGAGTTTTACTAAAAAATGAATCCTTGAATTTTATGTGTGAATGGACTAATCTTGTTGTAAATAACAACAAAACGCCTTTTACAAACAAATTAGAATTAAATCAAAAAATTCCAATCCCAATTGCAAATGGTGAGGGAAGATATTTTGTTGACGATGAAACATTAAACCAATTAAAAAAAAATAATCAAATTGTTTTTTCTTATGAAAACAAAGTTAATGGTTCTGTTTCTCAAATTGCAGGAGTCTGTAATTCTGATGGAAATGTAGTTGGAATGATGCCACATCCAGAACGTGCTGCTGAAAAAGCAATAAACCAAATTGATCATAAACCTTCATCATTAATCTTTGAATCTCTAGTGGAAACTGTAGGTATGAAAAATTGAGTTTTCAAGAACATGAGAAACTGCACATTAAAAAAAATGTTAAACGAGAATTA
>CALBOT010000154.1 GCA_937896695.1 uncultured Candidatus Nitrosopelagicus sp.
TATTTCTAATATTCATTGTACCAAATTTTGTTTTCAGTTCATTGGCAGCAATGGTGTTTGGTTTTTTAAGAATTTTTTTTAGATCAATATTTGTAACAATATCTCCGTTTAATACTACAAATGATTCTTCATCAACAAATTTTAGTGCTTTTTTTATTGCACCTCCGGTACCTAGTGGTGTTTTTTCGATAGAAAATATTATGTTGCATCCAAAATTTTCTTTCTTTCTTAGAAATTTTTCTATTAGATTAGATTTGTAACCACTTGAAATTATAATTTCTGTTATGCCATATTTTTTAAGATATTGTATAGTTCTTTCAATTAATGGTTTGTTGTTAATTGGAATTAATGGTTTTGGAATTTTGTCTGTAATTGGACGTAATCTTTTTCCTCTCCCTCCTGCTAAAATTATTGCTTTCATGATGTTTGATAATATTATTCTGTTTTTTAACGTATACTAATCTATGTGATAAACTCAAATGCAGTTAATCCAAAGAAATAACCTATCAACACCATGGTAACTCCCCATGCACATGAGCCTAGAATTGTATACGTCAAAAATTTCTTCATGCTCATTTTCAGCAATCCTGCTGGAACTGAAATCATTTCTCTAAATACGGGAATCATTCTACCAAACAAAACTGCCTTGTCACCATACTTTTCAAACCATCTTTCAACTTTTTCTAATTTCTTTTCAGAAATTCTAAACTTACCTAAATATTTCAATAATGCAGTTCGTCCTAGTTTCAAAGCAATTAGGTATATCACTGTAGAACCAATAGATGCACCCAATCCTCCGATAATGCCTAGTAGTACTGCCTCTACGACACTTAGTCCATTTTGTGATGCAATAAAACCTGCCGTTGGAAATACTGCCATTGTGGGTATGGGTGGGATTATAGTTTCAAGTAATGCAGCAAGAAATACGCCGACATACAAATATTCAGAGAGCAAATCTGCTATCCATTGAACTAGTACTTGTAATTCACTCATTATCTTTTTTCTCAGTTATGTAGTAATGTAATTCTGTGTAACATTCTTTGCAATATTCTTCAAATTTGGTATGTTCGCAATCATAACCTTTGCTAGTATTTTGTCCACATTTTTCACATTTAGGCATGCGAAATCTAGTTTGAAGACTTCTTTATCTTTATTGCACCTAGTGCAATTTGGAAAATTCCAGGTGCAAACAACATTGCCACTGATGCCATAGGATCTCTGTCTGTTCCTTCAGGTGCTGCAGTTCCGACCATGGCTATACCTCCAATTAAAATTAAAACACCTGCAATGATTATCATTCCTCCTAATCCTTTAGATGGTTCTTTTAGAGATATGAAAAATGCGATTATTGGTAAAAGTAATGCTGGACCGCCAAGTCCCATGCCTCTTTGCATATCATCTAATGGTAAAAATCCGTCACTTTTTCCTCCGTCACCACCCATACTTGCAGCAACATCTGCGCCATACAAAACTAAGAGTACTATTGCAATCCCAGTAATTATCAATGATGCTTTTAATGCCATGATGATTTTTGATATTCAGTATTAATATAATTTTGGATGATTTGACAAATAAACACTAGGATTCTTTTGGTTCTATAAACAAATTTTTCTTGAGATCTTCAACTTGTTTAAACAATTCATCCATTCCTTTGTTTTCCGTATCCACTATATTCACATGTCCAATTTTTCTTTGAGGTTTTGATTCTAATTTACCATACATTTTGAGGTGGATGTTATCTTGTTTTTTGAATAATACATTATATTCTCCTTGAAACGTTTTAGGTCCTAAAATGTTATACATTATCGTAGGTGTTTTAATTGATGAATCCCCTAGTTCCATTCCCAAAATTGCTCGTAAATGTTGTTCAAATTGAGATGTAGTGCATGATTGTAATGTATGATGTCCGGAATTATGAACTCGTGGAGCAATTTCATTTATTAGTATTTCATCATCCGATGTAACAAACATCTCTATACCAAAAACTCCTGCACCATGTAGTACTTCCATTGTTTTTTCAGCAATTTTTTCTGCTTCTTTTCGGACGTTTTCTGAAACTCGCCCTGGTGCAATTGTTGTTCTTAGAATATTATTTTCATGAATGTTTTCGACTACGGGATATGTTGAGATTTCTCCTTTAGTGTTTCTTGCAGCTATGACTGAAACTTCTTTTTCAAAATTTACAAATTTTTCAACCATCAGAGTTTTTCCTGAAAATAAATCTAATGCATCATCAATTTCGGATTTTGAATTGATTTTATAATTTCCTCGTCCATCATATGCATCTCTTCGAGTTTTTAACAATAATGGAAGTCCCATTTTTTCTATCATTTGATTTAGTTCTTCTTTATTCTCAATTTTTTCAAATTCTGCCACAGCAATTCCATTTTTTTGTAAAAATTGTTTTTGAAGTAATTTATCTTGAATGATTCTCAATGTATCAGGGGAAGGATTGATTTCAGTATTTTCTTCTAATTTTTTTAATACATCACTATTTCCTGATTCAATTTCATAAGTTATGATATCTGATAACTCTGATAATTTTTTAATTGCCTCTTCATCTTTAAAATCAGCTATAATTTGTTCTGCACCAACTTTTGCAGCAGGGCAATTTTCAGTCGGATCTAAAACTATGATTTTTGAAATATCGTCCAAATTTTGTGCAGCTTCTGTGAGCATCATGCCCAATTGACCCCCTCCAATTATTCCTAAAGTTTTGCTCATAATGTTTCACAAATATTGTATTACTAATAGTTTGGCGAAATTTTTTAATTGAAATTGTTTAAAAATAGCCAAAATTATGAAAAAACATTGGCAACAAAGAAACCTCTTATTGGAATAATCATGGGTTCTAGTTCAGATAGTCGTATTATGAACGGTGCTGCTGAAATATTGGATTCATTTTCTATTCCTCACGAAGATCAAATAATTTCTGCACATAGAACTCCTGAAAGACTAAACGAATATGCAAAACATGCTGAGAAAAGTAACTTCAAAGTAATTATTGCAGGTGCAGGAGGTGCAGCACATCTACCAGGAATGATTGCATCTCACACCACCATTCCAGTTATTGGAGTTCCCATAATGGTGTATAATGATAAACAAATGAAAAAAACTGATAAAAACAAATACTCTGCATTTGGAGGTTTAGATTCTCTTTTATCGATTTCAGAAATGCCTACCGGTTCTCCTGTAGTGGCTGTTGGAGTCAATAAGGCTTCAAATGCAGGGATTTATGCACTAAAAATTCTTGGAAATTCATATCCTGAAATTAAAACCAAATTAAAGAAGCATAAATTCGACCAATATAATTCGGTTCTTAAAGAATCTGAAGAGCTCAAAAAATTAGGTTTAACAAAATTTGTTAAAAAGAAATTTCGTTAAGATATTACCTCAAATTTAATGTCTTTTTCTTGTAGGTGATTAATTAATTCATTTGATTGATTTTGGTCCTCAGTTTCTAAACTGATTGTAACTCCGGCAGAACCAGCACTAACATCTGTACTCAATCTATCATGAATCACTTCAACAATGTTTACATTGATTGAGGATATTTCGTCGACCAATTCTTTTAATGCACCTGGTTTATCTTTTAAAAGAACAGAAATTTTCAGCATTCGTCCCATTCCTGAAAGTCCTTTAGATACAATTTGGCCTAGCAAATACATGTCAATATTACCTCCACATAAAATTGGCACCACAGTTTTTCCTGATTCGGGTTTATGCTTTAAAATATATGCCAATGCAACTGCTCCTGCAGGTTCAACTACTGCTTTTGAACGTTCCATCAGAAGAAACATTGCATTTATGATGTCGTTATCATCTACAGTTACAATTTTATCAATTTTTTCACGAACTATGTTGAAAGTTAATTTTCCAGGAGTTTTTACTGAGATTCCATCTGCAATTGTTGTATCGCCCCCAACAGTCTCTAGTGAGTTATTCTCTAATGACTTTTTCATTGCAGGATATGCACTTGATTCAACACCAATTATTTTTACATGAGGATGTTTCTCTTTAACTGCAGTTATTATTCCTGCTACTAATCCTCCACCACCTATTGGAACATAAATCTCATCAACATTGGGTAGTTCTTCAATTATTTCTAAACCAATTACCCCTTGACCTGCAATTACATTTGAATCATCAAAAGCATGGATTATTGTAGCATTTGTTTCAGAGGATATTTTTTGAGCATGTTCCCATGATTCGTCATATGTAGATCCTTCTAAAACTACTTTGGCACCATAACTTTTGGTTGCAGATACTTTTGCAGGGGATGCAGTTCGTGGCATCACAATAGTACAAGGAATATTTTCAATATTTGATGCAAATGCTACTCCTTGAGAATGATTCCCTGCAGATGCTGCAACAACTCCTTTACTTTTTTGTTCATCTGTTAATGATTTAATTTTATAATATGCACCACGAATTTTGAATGAGCCGGTTTTTTGTTCATATTCATTTTTCAAAAAAACTTTAGCATCACAAATTTTGCTAAATGTTTCTGAAAATTCAAGACTAGTTTTTCTGATTATTTTGCTTTGAGTTTCTTGTGCTTTTTTTACATCATCATATGTTACTGTCATGGAATTGTTGCACATTAGATACATAATTAATTGTTTGAAATGAAACAATTTTTGAATTCGTGCCTATTTTTTTCACAATCCCTAAATACTTGCGATCAAATTATCAATTATTAATCAAGAGGTACACTCCCCAGGGCATTATGCCTTTGTACCCTTGATTAAGAATATTATTCTAAAACAATATCTAATAGTTTTGTAACATTTTGTTTGATTAATACCCTTTGTTCTTCATCAATGAGCGACGCATCTACCAAACCTTGTTTTGTACCTTCATCAACATATTCTAAATCTATGTTACACAAACATCCTTCCTCTCCATTAACGAGCTTTTGTTCATCAATGAGAGCTGACGTAGTTTGAAATATTTCTATTAATAAATTATCTAATTCTTTGAATAATTGGTTTTTTTGTCCCTGTATGTCTACTACTTCTGGTTGAGAATCATCGATCATTTTTTTAATTTTAGTAGATAATTCTTCATCGTTATAAAATAATTCAAACAATTCTTGTTTCGGCATGTCTTTAAATCCTAATTCATTTAATTTTTCAATAATTAATCGATCACTCTCTTCTTCATACTTTGATTCCGAATCACCACCGGCATTAATTAGTTCAGATAATTTTTTTTGTAAATCTATTACTCTTTGGATGGGTTTGTAATACAATAAAACATGATATTGTAATGATGCATGTAGTGATAAAATATAATTTCCAATTTTTATCTCTGATTTTACAAATATGCGTCTTAAATCTTCATCTGAAGAATATGTAACTCCTTGAGAATTCCATTCGAATAATTGTGATTCAAATTTACCAAAAAATGTTTCTACGTTTTTTACATCAAATGTTTCAACTTTTTTGGTAGTACTATCTCCTAGCATAACGTCGCAGGATACATTTCTTGTTTCATGAACAATTTTTTGTAAAAATGACTTTTGTATATTTTCATTAATTTTATTTAATTCTAAAAAAAATTCATTATTTGTAGGATTACCTATTCTCATAAGATTTCTTTTAATTACTTCCTTAAATTGTAATCATTTATGGAAGAATATTCCAAGAATGTCTGTAGATTAAAATACGAATTTGTAAAAACATACACAGGAAATAGTCATACCACAGAAATTTTACCAAATTTGCCTACGGATTCATTTTTTATAAATAAGAAACAACTTTCATTGCTTCATAAATTTTTAGATGTTAACCCAATCTATTTCAATCAAATTTCTCAAAAAATTTCCGATATAGAATATACAATTTCTGAAGGTGATTTGAATAACTATTGGATTGATAGTATCAAACATGATGCAAGTTATGCTCCATTTTATCCCACATGGATGTTGTCAGCATGGGGGTTGGCAATTACTGCAAAAAACCTAGGATTTGAAAAAATCATAGATATCGGGTCGGGAGATGGAAGAATAGCTTATTGTGGAAAAGTGTCAGGATTAGATGCATTATCCATAGAAATTGATGAAAATTTAGTGGATTTACAAGAAACCTTATCTGAAAAAACTGATGTTAACTTTAATCCCACATGTTCAGATGCCACTGTTTATAATTTTGAAAATGATGTATCAAAAAAGACTATTTTTGTTATTGGGGGAGTTCCAGAAATTGGCGAAGTTTTAGCAAACTCGGTCATTGAAAATGTATTGAATATCCCAAAACTTTCAAATTCTTTATTTGTATTGACTGGAAGTCATTCGCATCGGGAATTTTCTCGAGATACAACATATTCCGGATGGGGTCAAACGATTAAAAAATTTCAATTAAAGGCGATATCTACAATTTCGTTGCCCACATATTGGACAATGGACCAAAAATTTGAGACACCATATGTTTTTACAAAGAAAGAGTAATACCCAGTAAACTCTTACCAATATAGTAATGGAAGATAATGAAAATTCTGAATCCTCTTCTAAAAATAGAGAACAAGTAGATTCTAGTAATACAGGAAATGTCGTAGATATGATGTTGGGAAAAAGTAATGAAAAGGTAATAGATTCTGAAGTAATGATTCAAGAAACTCAAAAAAGAGTTTGGAGTTCTCTGAAAAAAGGAATAGAATATGATGCAACTGTAGATAGATCTGATGCATATCTTCGAAAACATGTACATGAAAAACAATCTATGGTAACAATGTATGTGGATTTAGTAGGTTCTACTGATATTGCATTAACGTTACCTGAAGAGAAAGTTGCAATTATTATCAGTTCATTTGCTCAAGAAATGGCATTTGCAATAAATCATCATGGAGGGTTTGTTTTAAAATTTGTAGGGGATGCAGTAATTGGTTATTTTGTTCATCAAAGCTCATTGATCTCAGCAGATAATGCAATAGGTGCTGCAAAATCCATGATTAAAATAATTGAAGAAGGGATTAACCCAATCTTAAATCAATATGACTATCCAGATTTATTTGTAAAAATTGGAATAGATTTTGGAACTAACATGATTGTAAGATATGGTTCCGATGCGGAAAAATCACATGTGGATTTGTTAGGACCTGCAATGAACATTGCTGCAAAAATACAAGGAAAAGCAAAACCTCAGGAAATTTTGATAGGTGAAGATGTGTATAGTAGAATTCACCCATCATTACAAAAAGAATTCTCTAAAAAAGTCTGGGAAGATGAAGAGTGGAAATATCATAGTCGAGAAACTGGAGAATTATATCCGGTCTATTATCATTCAAATTAAATGGTGAATTTATCAGGACATTCTACATGTTCATAGTGGTGTTCTGTAAATTGTTCATTAACTACATACATCACAATTT
>CALBOT010000155.1 GCA_937896695.1 uncultured Candidatus Nitrosopelagicus sp.
GGAGGTAAACCACCAAAGAAAGCTAAAAATGTAAAAACTGAAATGTTTTTAAGAGAAAGAGTCATTCAATTTATTAAAGAATTAAATGAAAAGGCAAAAAGAGATAAGTGTTATTATAAAGTAAAGGCTCGTTACGATGTATGGCCATCAGCATATGGTTCATTATCATTATCTAAATGCCGAAAGGTAGGAGCTGCCAATTGGGGTAAAACAACATCAAAGGGAAAGAAAAAATGAGCAAGGTAATATATAGATCAGAATCATTGAGATTGGAAATAGTAGAATCTAATCAACCAGTAGTATTTCAAGAAGCTGAATATAAAGGTCGTAAAGTTAAACTCAATAAAATAATGCGTGGTGATACCAAGAAGTTCAAGGTATATGTTAATACTGGTAAAAAGAATGCTGATGGAACTATCAAAGTTAAAAAAGTAAATTTTGGTCATGGTGGTACATCTGCTAAGAAGGCTGGTCAGAAAACTATGCGAATAAGAAAAAGTGATCCTGCAAGAAGAAGATCTTTCCGTGCAAGACATAACTGTGATAATCCAGGACCTAAAACTAAAGCAAGATATTGGTCATGCAGAAAATGGTAAAATTAAAACACATATTAGAAAGTAATGTATTTGGTAGCGCACCAAGAGTAGGTATAGATCAAGCAGAAGATAAACTAGAAAGAGAAATGGGCAAGTCTCTTAAAGATTTAGAATCTGCATTTAAATCTGATGCGGCCGCGGCCAAAGCAGAAGTTGATCAAGTAGATGAATCTCAATTAAATGAAGCATTAGGAACAACTGCTATTATTGGTATTATATTAGCTGCACCTAAAGTAGTTGAATTATTTACAAAAGGTGTTTCAGGTTTATTTAAAATGGTTAAAAAATTATTAGGTAAAGAACCTGGTGAAGATAAAATAGCAGCTTCAATAATTGATTTCACTCATAAGTGGCATAAATTTTATATTACAATAGTTCATAAAATTCTAAAATTTACTGGTATATATAGAAAAGCAAAAATAACAAATGAATCTCAACAAAAGAAAGTTGCAACAGCTGTATATTATATTATAGTAGCTGGATTAGCAGTATCAGCTGGTATAGGAGCAGCTTCTGCATTTAAACAAGGAATGTCAGCTGCAGCCCATGGAGGTGAATTTCAGCTTGCTGCTTTAGAAACTGCAATGTCTGCTATTAAATCTGGTGAAGTTAAAACATTCGTAAAAGCTATTGGGGCTACTGTATGATAAGATTAGAAATCAAAAAAGGTGTTCAAAAAATTACTGAACGATGTGATACATGTGGATGCTATATTAAAGATCTTACCGTTGATGATATACTAGTTAAAAAACCAAGCGATCTAACTATTAAAAATTCTAAAGGTGAAGTAGTTGAGAATACATCAGCTAGACCTAAATGTTATTGCAATCATTGCAAAGATTAAATAGCTAATAGAA
Source organism: uncultured Candidatus Nitrosopelagicus sp. (assembly GCA_937896695.1). Classification (GTDB taxonomy): domain Archaea; phylum Thermoproteota; class Nitrososphaeria; order Nitrososphaerales; family Nitrosopumilaceae; genus Nitrosopelagicus. Next base: position 1,454 of record CALBOT010000155.1, read on the forward strand.
ATATTACAATCATTAATGTAATATATATAGCAGGTGTTATGTCTATTCTCTTTTCCATTTAATATAAATAGCAAAAACCCTTTCAAATCATATTAATTTAATATTAAATAATCATTAATTTTTTTTAAAAAAAGCTGCCAAAAAGGTTGTTTAATTGCAAAATATTTCTTATATTTATATTATAATAATTAAATAATAAAAATTAAATAATATGAGAAAGAAAAAAGAACCTACCTTCGCTTACGGAATTGAAATTACCAAACCATTTAGTAAAGAAATGTATGACCATAATGATATGGTTGCTAAAGAAATGAGACTCAACATATTCAAGCAATGGAATGCTTTGATTCATGGAATTGATCTAGATACAGATTGGGAAGATTTTGGAGATGATGAAAGCGTTGTTAAACTTCAAAAATTAGTTTGCTATTCTGGATATGGTTCAGGTTATACATTAAGAATGGTAAATGATGAATTTTGTAATGAATTGAATAATATGGCTAATTGGCAATTACATGAAGAATATTCATACGGATGTTTTGAAAGACTTCTACCTAGAACAAAATATATGATGATTGGATTTGATTGGTGTAAACATGATTATGGTACAGAGGTATTAGTTGATCCTCATGCAAAAGTTGTTAACAAAGTTGTAGATCGATTAATGGAAAATAGTATAGATAATCAGTAAAAAAGCTTGAAAAAGATTTGGTTATATGAGATCTTTTTCTTATCTTTATATTATAAATAAAAAGTAAAAATTATGAAAAATTTATTGTTATTTTTAGGAGGATGTTTAAGCCTTTATCTAGCCTGGATTACAGGTACTGGTGAGATATTAGAATATATTGACTTTGCCGATCCTTTAAACGAAATGGGATTCTTTGGTTGTTGTTGTGCAATGGCTGGTTGTTGTTTTATGGCTTGCTTTTGTAAGTCATAATAATATGGACGCGTAGCTCAGCTGGATAGAGCATTAGCCTTCTAAGCTAACGGTCGAAGGTTCGAATCCTTCCGCGTTCACTAAATTAAATTATATGGATTGTTGTAAATGTTATAAACCTATACCTGAAGCAAGATTAAAAGCTTTACCTAATACTAAAACTTGTGTTTCATGTTCTTCTGTAGAACGTGATTATGTAAGAACTATTATATCAGGTAAAACAACTTATTCAGAAGTAGAAGTTATCAAAAATAAAGATACAAAAGATTACTTACAAAAATTAGATTCAAAAGGTAGACAAGGATTTGGTTCTATGTTATATAGAGCAAGCAAGAGTATACCAGAACCTAAAGCTTCTAATGTAAAGTTAAATACTAGAGTTGCTCGAACAATGCCTGAGTTTACTAGAGCTAATTTTGAAAAAGTATTGGAAGAGGCAATGTTGTTTTTAGATGATAAAGATTATGCAATTCAAAAAGTTGAAAAGGCTTGTGAACAAGAAATGATATCTGGCGTGCAACGTAGACAGATATTAGAAATATTAGAAGTATTCAAGCCAACACCAAAAGTAGTTAAACCTAAGGTTGAACAAGAACCAGTAGATGATGAAATACTACATGCGTTCAGAAATTGGAAAATGTAATATGAAACACTTAAAAGTTGGAGATATAGTAAAAGCAGTCTTCTTGGGATCAAGTTGCGAATGTGAAGTGATTGAAATCGTCGACAAGAAGAAAAAGTCATATAAATTAAGAATGAAATCAGGAACTATATTACCTGGAGTTACTTGGTTGAAAAATTTAGATGATAAACAAAAGAAAAAAGCGCCATGGCATATACTAAAATATATAGGTCATAAAGAACCTAAAGTCATTGAGAAGGATAATATTCAGAAAGCAGACTTAGACAAAGCTATAGCTAAACAAAAGAAGTTCTTACGAGGTGATATTAAAGAGTAGTGCATATTTATAATAAAATTATAAGGGACAAGATATGAAACTATCAAAACTGAAACAGATAATCAAGGAAGAATATTATAATGTAATCTCCGAAGGCTTTGCAGATCCTGAAATCAGAAAGCTGTCAAAGATGGGAGGAATAAAGCCTGGTCGATGGACAAACTTTTTTAAATCGTTTGCAAAAACCCATGACATTGCTTGGGATAAATTACCTGCAGGTACATTGAATAAAGCAACTAGCATGAATGATCCATTTATAAAAGATGGTCTGGCTTTTTGGATAGTCGATAATGATAAGCCTAATCCATATGGAGGTAATAGATATTTTGATCAAACATTACGTAAAGGTGTTATAGCTGTTACATTGAAAGGTAAAGTTCAATATTATCATGGTGGAGGTAGAGATGGTTCTGGTGTTGGACCAAAAGGTATGAGAAGACAAGGATCTGCAGTTGGTGCTGGAGTTAGAGGAACTTTGCAATTAAAGAAATTGAAAGAATTATCTGATACCGTTTATGTAATGGATTTTGAATCTTTCAGAGGTGGCACCAAAGCATTGAAAGCTAAAAGAGCTGAACTTAAGTTAGGTAAGGATAAATTTAAAGATGCTAGATCATGGAAACAAGCTAACCTTGCAAGATATAAAAATATTCTAGATGCAAGAGTAGGTTCAAGAGATCAAGTTGATAGAATGGTAGCTGAAATAGTTAAGATATCAAATGAAGCTATTACAACTGGTATGGAAGTAACTAAGATGGACAAATATGGTGATCTGGTAACTACTATCAATGGTAATGAAGTTAATATGAATGCTGTTACCAATGCAATGACAAGAGTTTTAAGAATGTATGCTGAATATATTAGATACGAAAATGAAGAAGAACAAGGATCTGATTATGGACGTGAATATAATCGAAACAGAAAACGTGATGTAGCAGGAAAAATTAATAAAGCATTGAAAGCATTTAAATCTGGTAACGCAAGACAAATTGAATATATATAATGCCAGCAAAAAGTAAACAACAGCAAAAATTCTTCGGCGTAGTAAAAGCTATGAAAGACGGTGATATACCTAAAAAGGGTAGAGCAGGTGAAATAGCAGATAATATGACAAAGAAGGAAATTGATAAGTACGCAAGTACAAAACATAAAGGACTGCCTAAAAAGGTTAAAGAACAGTTCAAGTTATTTACATTCGAAGACTTTGTAAATGAAATGCAAGTAACATTAAACCCAGGAATGAATGTACCAGGAATGGGACACGTTACTACGCCTGGTGTTGGTGATGGTTCTGTAGGTTCAGGAGATAGAATGGACATGGGACCTAAGAAAAAGAAAAAGAAAGATGAAGAGGAAGAGCTAGAAGTTTTAGATATTTCAGTAGAAGAAGCTAAATTAAATGAATTAACATGGATGCAGAC
>CALBOT010000156.1 GCA_937896695.1 uncultured Candidatus Nitrosopelagicus sp.
CGGTGATGTTTCAATTATTGCCTTTGACCATACAGTAAATAATGAATTTTGGATAAGATGATTTGCCTTTTTTTCAATAATTAATGAATTTTGGTTGTTTTCAATCATATCAGAAAAGCCAGAAGATGATTTTAACATGCGGGACAACAAGGAAGGTGTAGCTCTTTCAATTCCGGTTTCTGCAATCAGTTTATCAACAAACTGATTTGAATTTTTTTCTTTTAGATTTCTTATTGAAGACAATGCTTTAACAGGAGTTGGAATGATCTTATTTTGTAAAATAATAGAATCAATCAGAGAAACTATACCACATTTTACCCAACACGAAACAAATGGATCCTCAGTCTCTAGAGCATTTTTAGCCTTAGACAGCGATAATTGAGATTCAACTAGAGCATTTTTTGAAGATATAGAATAGAGTTGATTTTTCTTTTCTTGTATTTTAGATATCAACATCTTTAGTTCCCACTCTGGATCTTGGAGAATTTCTATATTCTCATAACAAATTAATTTTTCAGGACGGGTTTCAGACAGATTACCGTGAGAAATTTTTAAAATTTTAGATTCATGGGTAATAATTTTATCAGATACATCTTTCCCATCAAAGATAATTATATTATGTATATTGCAATCCACATCAAAATTATCAGAATTACATCCACCTAGTGCAATAGGGAAATTATTATGACCAATAATTTTCGTAATTTCATCAAGGTTCATGATAATTTTTCTATTAACATGTAATTATTTCCATTACTGAAAACTTTTTTGAGAGTCTAGTTAATTTTGAAATTTTTTGATGAAATGATGCGTATTCGTTTAATTATGACAAATTTCTTGTCAAAACAGCTCCTATAGTGTAGTCCGGCCAAGCATATTGCCCTCTCAAGGCAGTGACTCGGGTTCAAATCCCGATGGGAGCACCATCATAACAAGATTTTAACTATCAATAATATTTAGAATATTATGGAACTTCGAAAATTAAAATTAAAAGAACAGTATAGATCAGATGAAGACGACATAATTTCTGATTTCTTAATTCCATGTTTGAATAATTGTATTGAGTATGACAGAGCAGTGGAATTTGTAACACTAAGTGGTCTAACTACTTTATCGTTGGGATTTCATAATTCAACACCAAATGCAAGAATGAGGTTGATATCAGGACACCAATTTGGAATAAAAGATTTGAACATGATGACAAAGTTATTTTCTAAAAACGGAAATACTTGGAAGAATTTTAAGCCTGAATTAATCAGAGATGTAAAATTAGAACAAATCAGAAGGCTGATTGGTGACGGGAATCTAATGTTAAAAATCGGCATACCAAGTTCAGAAGATATCGATGGTACATTTTCAGAAAAAGTGGGAATTTTCAGAGACGCAAATGGAGATTCAGTTGTTTTTTCAGGTACATCAAGTGTAATGTTAGCAAGAAGGGCAAAAAATTTTGAGACAATTGATGTATTTACATCATGGAATGATAAATCAAGAGTTGAAACAAAAATTAAAGATTTTGAGAGATTATGGCTTAATGAAACATCATCCGTAAAAGTATATGATTTTGAATATGCTGAAAAAAATAATTTATTAAAATATTCTTCAGAATGGGCTGTAAATCCTAATTAAAATTAAAATCCTTCATTTCAAAATCAGATTGATTGTCTAAGAAATTCATTTTGTTAATTTTATAATATATTATCTCACCACGACGTTCGATTACCGCAATGATTGGTTCTTTACCCATTTGAGTAATTTCTTGAATGTTTTTGTATAATTTTCCAATTTTCTGTTGAGTACCTTCATTGAATGCAAAAATAACAAATTTGGCATCTTTTTTTCCATAAGTACCTTTTTCATAAACACGAAAATCAGAACCAAATCCAAAACCATCTTTTACAGCATAACCTTTAGTTCGTAAATCTCTATAGAGTAGAAATCTAGTTAAAGTATCATCATTCTTTTGGATGTATTTTTGTATTAGTTCATCAAAAATTATATTTTTATTTACTTTTTTTAATTCTAGTTTGTGGTTATACAAGAGGTATAATGCTTCAAACGAATCTAATGTCAACGTATCATTTTGCAAGTCACCAAATCCTCTCTCCGTTAATATATTCTGCATTTTCGGATTAAGTACAACAATTTTTTCATCTATGAGCTTTGCAGAGATCTTTGTTTCAAAATCAAAGGACATATCTCGTTTAGAGGTATTGTGATATAAAATTCTGCATAATATACACAAAAATGCTCAAGATCTTCATATGTAATGCTAATCGTTAAAATAGGGTTGTTAGAGTTTCATTGTTATGCATGGTGCTTGTTATAGAAAGGGAAACGGACAACCATATGCCAATACAAGGCATATCAAAGGAAAACCTCAAATCAAAATTGCAAAATTTAACAGTGGAAATAAAAAAAGAAAATTCGAGTATTGTGTACAATTAATGATTAATGAAAAAGTTCAGATTAGACATATGGCGCTAGAATCAACCAGACTAGCTGCAAACAAAACATTAGAAAAGACTACTGGCGAATCAGGATATAATTCACGTTTGAGAGTTTACCCACACATTAGATTAAGAGAAAACAAAACCATTGCAGCAGCAGGTGCAGACAGACTTTCAGAAGGAATGAGACGAGCATTTGGTAAAGCAAATAGTCTAGCAGTCAGAGCAAGACAAGGTCAAGTCATAATGGAAATGAATGTAGACGAGGAACATCTGGAAGCAGCAAAAAGTGCACTAAGAAAAGCTTGCGTAAAATTGCCAGGAACTCCATCAATTAACTTTTTTAAAAATTAAATCATTAGACAAATTCTTTTTTTAAAAATTCAAGGAATTCAGTGAACTCATTATCAGTTGGGTCACGTTTTAGTATCCTTCGATGTTGATAATAAAATGAATTTGATAAGCGTCCTATTGAAATCCCTGAAGAAAAGGAAACAGGATCAAAATTTGAAAATTTATCAATAATTTCCTTAGTATTGTTATTTTCAGTTTTCATTTCATCAATTTTTTTTTCAAGAATTTTCATTATTCTCTCATCCATATCTGAATAATACACAAGATGAATTAAAAAATTGATATTGAATCATTAGGCTTTAATATGCAACTTTTTTCTAAACGTTTGAGCAGTCATAGTATAGTTTGGTTATTATTCTAGCTTGCCAAGTTAGTGACCCGGGTTCAAATCCCGGTGACTGCATGTAAAATTTTTTGTAAATATGAACACAAACTAATGATTTTAGTTGAAATTCTAAAAAAGTGACATGTTTAAGATAGTATTAAATTAGTTTTTAATTTTATTTCATTATGGGAGAATTTGAAGAATTTGCCGAAGCACTTTTAGATCAAATTTCAGTAGAGATAGATGAAGAAAAAGAAATTGCAAAATTATCAGAAAAAATTAACGATGATAAAGAATTTCCCAATCAGTTTACAGAATTAGAATCATTTTCTAAAGAAATATTTCCAGATGTTTGTAAAAAAGTTGAAGAGTTTACAGAATTTTCAGTAAAATCAGATCTTAGAGTAGAATTTCCAGATTTAAAAGAATTCAAATTATTAAAAGGGAAAAAAGTATTTGCAACAAAACATTCAAGAGATTTTGTTGATGAATTATTTTCAGCAGTTGCAGATTTAAACATCAAAAATATTGCAGAATTAATTCAAAAAGATACTGAAAAATTTTTGGTTTATTCAACTTATGCAAAATCTTACATTTCAAAAATATCAACAACATATGGAGATTATTTAGATTCTTGTGTATATTTGAATAAATTCATTTTATCAAATTATCCAAAAATTATTCTGTATAAACAAGGTCAACCATATGATTTACGAAAAGAACAGGTTGAATCAGGTTACAAAGGAGCTCTCAAAATGACAATGGTAGAAGAAATAGTCCACTCAACACAAGATAATTTACAAAATGAAAACAAAAATGCAGCCATAAATGTGAATTCTATTAATGAAGAATTGGCTAAAATAATTCTGAATTTAGATGGAGATGCAACAAAAAATCTTTACGAATATTTACAATTACAGACAGTCCCAGATGATTTTCCAATTGCCAAACATGCAAATCTGTTTTTCATGTTAAATCCAGACAACTTTGTAGTAAATGAATTAGGACCAGACGTTATGACTTATTCCCATGTAGAAATTGATCCCAAGATTTCTGAAATAGTTCCAGAATTGTCAGAAATATACCAGAGATGGTTATTGCCAATCCAAACCCATCATGCAGCATTTTCTACAATGGAAGGAATAGCAGAATTTTCTGTACAGAATATTTTACAAGATGATAATGATTTTCAAAATTATCTAACAACTTTTGTGGGAACTGATTTTTCATCATATAAAGTAAGAAAGAATATGGGAAAAGAACTAACTGAGAAAGTGTTTAATAAATTTGGAAAAGATGCATTTAGATTTTTAATTGAAAGTCCACCAAGTACAAGAGAATTGAAAGAGCCAGAACTTTATCTAAAAAGGGATTTATCTACCGGCTCAGAACATATGTAATGAATGAGAGAGAAGTCTCACTTGTTTCAGAATGGAACACGTATGCCAATAATGAAAATTTTAGTTTGATTGAAAAATGTCTTAAACTAGCACAAATTCTCGAATATCCGGAATTATCTATTTCAAATGAAATTGAGAAAATTAAAGAAATAGGAGTCAATTTTAAAAATAGAATTACAGAATCAAAAAATCCTACATACGTAATTTCACTACTAAACGAATTTCTTTTTGATGTTGAGGAGTTTATAGGAGATTTAGACGATTACTATAATCCTAAAAATAATTTTTTAAATTATGTTTTAGAGAAAAGATCAGGCATACCAATCACATTGTGTGTTTTGTACACAGAAATTGCAAAATATGCAAATTTGGATTTAAAGATAGTAGGATTTCCAAGTCACGTAATTGTCAAATACGAAGAAGAGATTATTTTAGATCCATTTAACAGAGGTCGTTTGTTAGAATTAGAAGATTTACAAGAAATTTTGTATCAGAATTATGGGGAATCAGTAGAATTTGAAGCAGCATATCTGAATCAGATTTCAGATGAAAAAATTATAATTCGAATGTTGAGAAATTTAAAAAACTCATACACAGATTCGTTTGCATATGAAATGGCAAGTATGTGTAATAAAATGATTCTCGAAATACTACCAGAGTCACCGGATGAAATTAGAGATATGGGAATTTTGGAAGATAAATTAGAGAATTATGAAAATTCAATGAAGTATCTTAACAAATATTTGGAAATGGAACCTAATGCTGAAGATGTAGATTATGTTTTAGAACTAATTAGAGAAGTTAGAGAAAAGATTAGTCAATGATTGATGAAACATCGTGGCCTTTTTTGATCATCTTGACCTCATGCCTTGCAAGCTCATTTCTAAAAGCATTTTTGATTACGTCAATTTCATTTCGTAGAGTTGCAATTTCATCTTCTAGTTTTTCAATTCTATCATAAACCGTTCCTTCTCCTTCAGAACTCATATTTTGATATTGGAAAAATTCTTTAAAAAGGTATGGTTATTTTCAGTCAAACTATAAATCAAATTCTTGATTACATGCCGGACATTTAGCTCTTTCTTCACCAACATTACCTATAATGAAAATACGACCAATTGTTTTACACAAAGGACACATTCCGGTTGTGACATTTTTTGGACCTGTTTTTACTATTTTTTGGCTTTTGCGACGTCCCATATTGTTTCTAAATTATGCTATGATTTAGTCAATATTAAAGCTGGCGCGGGGAGAGGGACTTGAACCCCCGAGTTCTTGCGAACATGGGATTAGCAATCCCACGCCATACCAGGCTAGGCGATCCCCGCTCAAACTGAATGAATAACGTTGGTTAATTAGTATAACTTGAATTTGATTAAAGACAAATACACGAATAATTATTTTAGATCATGGGAAAGCATTCAAAATTCAAATCAAATGATAAGAAAAATAATGAAAATTCAGAATTGAATTCTAACCCAACAATTAATAAAAATAATTCAGTTGTGTGGCTCATTTTTATTATTGGATTCACTGTGATTTTACTTAGTATTGTATCAGTGGTTTTTCCAGCATTAATTTTATCAATTTTTGGAGATAGTGAGTTTTTAGAACCTGGAGAAATTGGTCCTATCGGAATTCCATTAATTCTAACAAATATCATAATCTTTTCTCTGATAATTTTGTATTATTTACAGAAATTACCACATTCATTTGTAGAATTATGTCAAAAAATTCTTTCATCAGATTTATCAAAAAAGAATTCATTAATTTTCTTAATTATAATTTTAGCATTTTATATCAGTATTAGTGCAAATGAATTATCAGTTTATGAACTAAACCAATATGGAGATTTTTTAATTGTTGAGGATGCATTAGAAATTTGGCCGGATGGAAAATCAGAAAATGTCTATGTTACAGAACAATTAACAAGACATGTACGTATGATCTTGTTAGTAGCATCCGATGAAATTTTTGATAATATCAAGATAATTCCATACATAGCAACTATTCTGTTACTTGTAACGACATATTTTTTGACAGTAACTTTTTCAAAAAAGAATTTCACAGGGCTTTTAGCAGTAATTTTAGTTATTCAAAGTTCAACATTTTATACATATGATACAATTGCAGTCTATGAAAACTTCTGGGTTTTATTTTATGTATTTTCAATTTATTTAATTTTTCAAAAACCAAAATTTACATCTATTTTCTACATATTATCAATTTTTTCCAAAGCAATTACAGTCTTAATGTTGCCTATTACAATAATAGTAACATTACTTTCAGAAAT
>CALBOT010000157.1 GCA_937896695.1 uncultured Candidatus Nitrosopelagicus sp.
AAGTCTGAATGCATCCGGATCAGGACATACTGGTGGATCACTCGGACTAGCAGATGTATTCACATATCTCTACTTCAAAGCATTAAAGCATGACCCCAAAAACCCACAATGGGAAGAACGTGATAAGTTAATATTATCAATTGGTCATGTTGCACCTGTTCTTTATGCAACACTTGCTGAAGCGGGATACTTTCCTCAAGAAGAACTTAAAACTTTACGAAAGCTAGGAACCAGATTACAAGGTCATCCAGGCAAAGAACATGGCCTCCCCGGACTAGAACTTTCCGCAGGCTCTTTAGGACAAGGATTATCAGTTGCCGTTGGAATCGCATTAGCTAATAAAGCTGATAATAAAGATCGAAAGACCTATTGTATCTGTGGTGATGGGGAACTTCAGGAAGGATCGATCTGGGAAGCTGCTATGAGTGCTTCACATTATAAATTGAACAATCTCATTACAATTGTGGATCGGAATTATGTTCAGATAGATGGTAAAACTGAAGATGTTATGCAGTTAGAGCCGCTTGCTGATAAGTGGAGATCTTTTGGGTGGAATGTGATTGAGTGTGATGGAAATGATTTGATTTCGCTTGACGAAGCTTTTGCACAGGCTCAGGCGCAGACTCAAGCCTCATCAGTTATTATTGCAAAAACAAAGATGGGCTATGGTGTTCCTGAGATTGAAGATGATTATAAATGGCATGGTAAAGCTCCAAATGATGAAGAATTGGAAAAATTCCTAAAAACATTGCGTTCATGAAACAGATCTATACTAATAAAGGTAGTCGGCCGACCAAAGATGGATTTGGGATCGGATTAAAGAAAGCTGGAGAAACCAATAGTTCTGTAGTTGCTTTAGGTGCCGATATTACAGGTTCAGTTGGTGCAGATCTATTTGCAAAAGCCTTTCCCGAAAGATTTTTTTCATTAGGAATTGCTGAACAAAACTGTGTAGGCGTTGCTGCCGGGATGGCTTTAAATGGAAAGATCCCCGTGTTTTCTACTTATGGTGTATTTGCCGCTTTGAGAACCACAGATCAGATTCGTATTTCTCTATGTTATAATGATGTTCATGTAATCATTGGTGGTGCTCATGCAGGTATTTCTGTCGGACCGGACGGTGCAACTCATCAGGCACTTGAAGATATTGCGATCATGCGTGTTATACCAAACATGAAAGTTCTAATTCCTGCTGATGCTGTGGCTGTATCGAAATTAACAAAAAATATTGCAGAAATTTATGGTCCATTTTACATGAGAATGGCAAGATCAAAAGTTCCTACTGTTTACACTGATTCCCAAGAATTTGAAATTGGAAAAGGTATAACATTGAGAGATGGAAGTGATTGTACAATAGCTGCTACTGGAATTACAGTAAAGATGGCTTTAGATGCAGCTGAAAAACTTCACCAAGATGGTATTTCATGTAGAGTAATTGATTGCTTTACTGTGAAACCAATTGACAAAGATATTTTAGAAAAAGCTGCACGAGAAACTGGCGGAATTGTTACGTGTGAAGAACATAATGTAATGGGGGGATTTGGTTCTGCTGTAACTGAAGTAGTCTCTGAGACATATCCTGTTCCTATAAGCAGAATTGGTGCACAAGATAAATTTGGTGAATCTGCTCGTGATGATGAAATCCCACAATTATTGGAAAAACATGGCATCACATCAATTAATATAGAAAAAACTGTCAAAGATATCCGGAGTAAACAATGAAAATTTTCCTTGATACGGCAAACATTGATGATATTAGAAAATATAATGACATGGGTCTATTAGATGGAATTACCACTAACCCTTCTTTACTTGCAAAGGAAGGTGGTGACCCTCATGTTGCTATGGAAGAAATTACTAGAATAATCAAAGGTGATGTAAGTTTAGAAGTTGTAAGTACTGATTATGATGGAATGATGGAGGAAGGGAAAAAACTTAGAGAATACGGTGAACATGTTGTAGTTAAATGTCCAATGACTGGTGATGGATTAAAAGCTTGTAAGAGTTTTTCAGAACAAGGAATCCCTGTTAATGTTACACTAATTTTTTCAGCAAATCAAGCTCTTCTTGCAGCAAAGGCAGGTGCAAAATATGTTAGTCCTTTCATTGGAAGACTAGATGATATTGGACATACTGGAATGGATTTGATTAGAGAAATCAAACAAGTATTTTCAAACTATGATTTTAAGACTGAAATTCTTGTTGCTAGTGTAAGACACCCACAACATGTTGTAGATGCTGCAAAAATTGGTGCTGACGTTGTAACCTTGCCTGCTGGAGTATTAGCTAAAATGCTTGGTCATTCATTAACTGATAAAGGTCTTAAAGCATTTCTTGCTGACTGGAATAAACTCCAGTCTGAACTTTCAAACAAATCTTAATTTTGAAAATACTTGACTGGTCTTTTTAATAATCCACGACGTCATCTAAGAACTCTTATCAAACAAGCAAGAAAAGAAAAAGATCCTGATAAGAGGGAGAAAAAATACAATGAAGCACTAGAATATGGTCATGGGATTGAAAAAAAACTTGAACATGATCCTGACATTGCTTTCATTATAGGAACTATATATTACATCCAAGGTGATCCTGAAAAGACATTGGAGTATATGGATAAAACTCTGGAAATTGGAATGTTTGATCTTGATGCTCTAGCTATCAAAGCAAGTGTATACCTAAATCTAAAAGATAAAGAAAAAGTAATTGAGTGCTGTAATAAAATAAAGGAGTTAGATCCAAAAAATAAATCTCTAATTGAGATTGAAGATGAGCTAAAGAAAATATAAAAATAATAAATAGAATTGGAAAATCTACGCGTCGTAGATCATTAATTCTTTTTCTTCTAATGTGGAATGTAGGTTGTGTACAGATCTATAAACATCTGCTTCTTTTTTAGCTCCTGTGCATACCAGTTTGCCTGATGCAAACAATAGGATTACTGTTTTTGGATCAAGCATTCTGTGAATCAAACCTGGAAATTGTTCAGGTTCGTACATACTTCTTGGCAGTTTTCTTGCTGCTTGTTCTAAGTGAATTTTGCCACCTAGATTAATTGCTGCAACAATATTCTGTACTGTAATGACTGCATCTTTCTTAATTTTGATACCTCCTTTACGTAATTGTTTTACAACTGTTTGAACAGCTTTTACTGCCATTTCTTCAGATTTTGCGCCGGTACATACCATTTTACCAGTTCTAAAAATTAGTGTAGCAGTCCTTGGACTTTCCAATCGGAATACTAAACCAGGAAATTGATCTGGGTGGTACTCTGTATCAGGAAATTTTTTGGTAATATCATTTAGATCTACTTTCTGATCAACTGATGCTGATGCGACCACGTTTTCTACACTTACAATTGGTTTTGTCTGTGGCATTTCTACTCTTTTAAATACTCCCTTTATATATACATGGGTTTGATTTTAACCCAATATTCCAATTAATGACGGTTTATCCACATATACCGATGTTCTTCTTCAAAAAGGTCTAATTTGACATCATTATTTTTTATCTCACCTGGATGAAATTCAAAAAAATTTAATTTTCCTGTATATTCAATAGGCACTCGTAATTTTTTTGGATTTTCTAAAATAAATCCATACTTGTTTTTTGTATTTTCTGATATTGAATAGTGTTTTTTCTTGTCATTGTTGAGTTCTTTGTCTGACTCGTATTTTTTAACATCCACTAAGTTCACTTTTCCAATTATTGCACCTGTAGTAATCTTTTCAGGTGAAATTTTCAATCGTTTGCAATCTTTTATTCGTACATTTTTTGCAGCATGAACTAAAAATTCTCCTCGAAACTTGGTATTCCATTTTCGTAATTCAATTGTTTTTTTACCTTGAATAATTAGTTCTGCAAATGGTTGACATATTGAAAGACATTTCATAAATTTCTATTATTTGAATTATGTATAAAAATATCAGAACTGTGAGGCTTGTTTGATAATTTCTGATAAATCTTTTGTTTGACTTTCAGGAAGGCCGGTAATTCCTCCAGTTAAACTATCAGTCTGAATACCTTTGTCAGCTAGAACATTTGCAGCCATTAGAGATGTTCTTCCTGCCATACAAACCATTAATGACTTTCCTTGTGATTCTTGCAATGCCTGATCAATTTCTTCAGGAACTTGTTGTCCAGATAGTAATTCTTGTGCAGTTCTTGCATTCGGTACTATGATCTTACTTTTATCAATTCCAAGTGATTTTGCTAATAATTCAATTCCTTCTTCTTTTGGGGTGTACTGTGTATGAATCCATATTACTTTATCATAGTCATTAGCACTTGATGAAACGTCTTGTTGTGAAACTTGATTAGGCGTAATACTATTTCCAATCTTTTCAAAATTCTTTTTATATTTTCCAATTCCATCACAAATCATAACAACATAGTTTCCTCCATTTTTGTAAATCATTTGTAATGCTGCATAAAGTTCAAGTGCACTGCTTTCACCCATATCATGACCTTTGTCAACAAAGAATTTCAGTAATGGTTTTGCTTCTTCAAAGTCAATCTGATGTTTACCTGCATATTTTTCTGGATCATAATATTTCAAGCCATCTGCATTACCTACTGTTCTTATGCCTGCAACATCTTGTTGATCAGGTGGAAATATCACATGAACCCCTTTCTTACTATACTTTTCATCAAAGTATCTACTTAATCCTCCGGATGTTCCACCTGTTCCAAATGTACAAACAATATTGAAATTTTCTAATGATTCACCATTTTCATGTAATTGCTGATCAATTTCAACGCCTGTTACAGTTCTATGTGCATCAACATTTAGATCATTATCATATTGTTCTGGGCAAAATAAATTGTAAATTTTTGCAAGGAATTTTGCTAAATTGATTATATCTTTTTTAGCTAAAAGTGTCTCGATATCTGCAATGTTGTTGTCAAAAATTTCAGGTTCAAATCCAAGTTCAATCATCTGTGAACGAACATTTGCAGCGGTAGCTTTTGCAACTAATTCATCTTGTTTACTTTCCATTCCTGGTGCAGGACAAATGTCCATGTCTAAATCCATGATTCGAATATTTCCATTTCTTAATTCTTTGAAAACTCCTTCCTGAAGTTTTCGTGATACAAGTGCAATTGCAGTCACGCCAATTTTTGATAATAATCCTAATGCAATTCCAAAGTTTCCTGAAGTGGCTTCAATTACAGTTGTTCCTGAAGTAATTTTACCAGTAGTGATTGCATCGTGAATAATGTTTACTGCGGGTCTCACCTTGATTGAACCTGTCAGTAATGTACCATCAAACTTACCATAAATTTTGAAATCTTTTTCACTAATGTCCACATTGTAAACTGATTTTGCACATTCTTTCAAATCTTCAGTAAGATCAGTTAGTGGTGTTGCGTTAACAATCTCTACTTTGCCATCCTTTTCTTCTCTATGTGGAACTTTTGACCATACTTCTTGCTCAAATTTTTCCATTAATGCACTATCTGACATATGTATGCATAATTGAGGTTCAATTTAGAACTTTTGCAATTAGCTTAACGTAATTAGGTAAGGGTAATTTTCGAGAAGTATTTTAACTCAAGAGAATAATACACTATATGAAAATATCCGCACCTTTAGTCAAAGCACTAAACAATCAAATCGAAATGGAAGCAAACGCTGCTAACGCATACCTTTCTGCGGCATCGTGGTGTGATATCACTGGTTACGATGGCGCCGCAAAATTTTTCCATGCTCAAGCACAAGAAGAGCATCTACACATGCTAAAATTTGTGAATTTTGTTAATGGTCAATGTATGAGTGCAATCATTCCTGGAGTAAAACAACCACCAAAAACTTACAAATCTTTAGAAGCAATATGTAAAATTGCATTATCAAATGAACAGGCTGTCACAAAAGCAATAAACAATATGGTTGATTTAGCTACCAAAGATAAGGATCATAATACAGTTACATTCTTGCAATTCTTTGTAAATGAACAGATCGAAGAAGAAAAACAATTTGAAGACATACTACAAAAATTCAATCTTATAGGTCGTGATAAACTTGCAATCTATGAAATTGATAAATTACTTGGTGGAATGGCAAAGTCTCCAGCAACTGATGCTCAAAATTAGTTAGAATTTTTCCAATCTAATTGTTTTTTATTATATTCTTCTCTTGAATACATCTCCTTAGCAGGTACTCCTATCACAACAGTATTTGGAGGAACATCTTTTGTTACTACCGCTCCCATTGCAACTACACTATTTTCTCCAATAGTTACCCCAGCTTTGATTACTGCTCTACTACCAATTATTGCATTATCTTTTATTGTAACTCCAATTAATTTTTCACTTGGTGGAACTGGATCATTTGTTAGTGATGCAGATGGTCCAATGAATACATTATTCCCAATCCTTGATAATGGTGGAATGTAAACTAAACCTTCGACCATCGTATTACTTCCAATCTTTACATCATAATCCACGTGAGCAAGTGAACCAATCTTTACATTATCTCCAATTTCTGTATTGTCGCCCACATATGCAAAATGCCATATCTTTACATTATCTCCAATTTTTGCTTTTTCAGAAATAAAATTTTCAACCAATCTAATCACAAATGCCACGGTTTTCCTTGTTTGATAATTTTTTCTGGAAGTGATTTTTTGTTTCTTTTAAGAAATTCATCTTCTTGTTTTTTGTCTCTTAGTTCATCCGGAAGCATTACTGGAATCTCTTCGATTATGAGATAGTGCCTCTTACATGAATTACAATAAATTGCTCCTTCCACTACCTCGTCACCTTTTGTTTTAATTTCTATTAATTCCAAAGGGTGATCTTTACACATTGGACATGCCAAAATGTCTAGTAATTTTTTCTTCATTTTATATCCAGATAAATTGGAATCCCCTTTTGACTAGATAAAAGAGCTGCTTCTGCAATCCTTGTTACATTAACTGCATGTTCTGACCTTACTCTTAACTCATTTTTACCCTCAATTGCATCAAGAAAATTTCTAATCTCTAATGATAGTGGTTCTTCTTTTTGTTTTGACGGCATTTCTGTTCCTTTGTCCGTTTCTACTCGTATTTCCTGTGTAATGAAATCTGAAAAAATTCGCCCGTCAGTACATACGGCATTAAAGTTTCTTACTCTAGTTGGAGTTATCCAATTTGATGAAATTGTAGCTATTCTGTTATCTTTGAAACCGAGCATTATGGTTGCAAAATCCTCATGTTCATGATTAATTTGTCCTGATTTTGCAAATACCACTTGTGGTGTTTCATCAAAAAGCCACATTGCTGTATCGATATCGTGGACACTTGTATCATAAATTATTCCAACATCTTTGATGTGTAATGGCATTCTATGTTCTCGATAAAATTCAAGTCTAATCAAATCTCCAAATTTCTTTCTTTTAAGATATTCTTTGACATGAGCTACTGCAGGATTAAATCTTTCAATATATCCACATGTTAAAATGACCTTTTTCTTTTTAGCTTCTTCTACCAACTTTTCACCGTCTTCTGAAAGATACGTCATTGGTTTTTCTACAAAGACATGTTTCTTTTTTTCAATTAATTGTAATGCTATTTGTGAATGGGTTGATGTAGGAGTACAAATGAATGCTGCATCAAAATCTTCATTTTCAAATAATTCTTCTAAAGTTTTATAATAATTGACATTATATTTTTCTCCAAATTCTTTTGCTCTTTCATAATTCATATCACAAATTGCTGACAATACTCCGAATTCTGACAAAACTCTACAATGATTTTTACCCCAACCACCTGTTCCAATTTGAATTACTTTCATTCTTAATACACGTTAGTTAACCATTTGGAAAATTTTTTGTTATTATTCATTACTATCTGTGTGTATGTTTCCATAACTTGTTTTGTTACATTTCCAACTTTTCCGTCTCCAATTTTTTTAGATTCTATCTTGATTACAGGCGTTATTTCTGCTGCTGTTCCAGTTAGAAATATCTCATCCGCTTTTTTTAATTCTTCTTTTGAAATTTCTCTAACTTTTGTTTTAATTTTAATTGTTTTGGAAAAATCTAAAATTGATTTTCTGGTTATTCCGTCTAATGCTGATGATGAAAGTGGCGGTGTAATCAAAGTATTATTTTTTACAATAAAAATATTTTCTCCAGGTGCTTCGCTCACTTTGTTATTTTTATCTAACAGAATCGCTTCATCAAATTTTCTTTTTTTTGCATCTTGTGTGGCTAGAATTGAATTTAGATAATTACCTCCCATTTTTGCCTGTGTAGGAGTTGAACTATCATTAAATTTTTTCCATTTTGAAATACACGCAGTAATTCCATTTTTATTAAATAAATCTCCAAATGGAAAACAGAAAATTACTGCGTGTGTTGGTGCTTTTTTTGTTACGTGTAAATTAATTCCATATTGGCCTACAAAATAAAATGGTCTGATGTAGCATGAAGTTTTAATTTTATTTTTTTTACATAGATTAATTACTGCATCTTTGATCTCTTTATCTGAAAATCTTAATGTAATGTCATAAAATTTTCCTGATTTTCTAAATCTGCTAATATGTTCATCCAATTTGAAAATGTTTAGTTCATTTCCATTCCAATATGCTCTAATTCCTTCAAAAATTGATGTGCCATAATGAATTGCATGAGTTGTTACTGGAATTTTTGCACTGCTATGTTTAACATATTTCCCATCAAACCAAATTAATTCAGATATTGAACTCACAAAAAATTCTAGAACTTTGTCTATTTATTCTATAACTAGGTATATCCTTCTCTTGGGAATTTCATACCTAATACTCTCATTGTATTATCTTCTGATGAGGCAAATTTTTCAACAATATTCCAATTTTTCTTAATAATTTCTGCAACCGCTTTTGGAACCTGTTTCTCCCAATCTTTTGTGTTTCCAGAAACTGAATCATACATGTCATTTTTCACCGATGTTGCAGAGAGCTTTTTCCTTTGACCTACTTTTGGTCTCAATCTGTATATTTTTAGCATGAATCCTTCTGCTTTGTCGCCTGTGTATGTGTAGTAATTTCCGTCAATTTCACTGAGAATTTCTTTTCTTAATTCCCATGAACCTCTGGAAATAAGCGGTGGAAAATATTTCTTAAAAGGTGCGTGAAATGTATAGTTTGAGGAAACTGTAATTGAATCTCCAAAAACTGACTCTAACATTTCTTTTCTAAGTTCAAATGTAAATGGAAAGCTCTTACTGTTTACTTCTTTGTCTCCAATCAAAAATCTAACTGGCATGACTACTACTTTGTCATTTTTTACTAAATCTTTGATGATTTCTGCATGAGCATTTGTTACTGGATTCAAATGAGCCAAGTAAATTGCAATTGTCATATTGTTCTGATGTATGTCTTGTATTTCAATAATTGAGTTTTATTATAAGAAATTAGATTAACCATACGATTCAAATTTAACTTCGTAACTTCCATCTTCACGTTTATTTCGTTCTGTTACGAAATCTTTGTTTTGTAAATAATCCATTGTTCCATCTATGGTTCCTTGCCATCCACAAATGTAAAACATTGTGTTATCTTTGGTAATTGGTTCTCCAACTAATTCTTCTAATGGTGATTTCTCTCCAGCCTTTGCTCTTAGGAATTGTTCTACTCTTCCTGTTTGACCGGTCCATGCACGATTAAACCATTCTTGTGGTCTACTAATTGCTGCTCTATATTTGAAATTCCATTTATCTGCTCCCTTATCGATGCTCTCATTTTCTAAATCGGTAAGAAGTTGTTTGTAACTTAATTCATCAACATAACTTGCACCGTGTAAAACTATAATCTCTCTTTTATCTCCTATTTCATGAAGATGTTGTGCATAACTGACAAATGGGGCAAGTCCTGTTCCTCCTCCGATACACACAATTCTTCTAGTGTCTGGTTCTCCATCTGGTAATTCATTATTGATTGTTAAATTACCTGTTGGCTTAATCCAGCTAACTTCTGAACCTTCTTTTGCATTAAACAATTCAGTTGTCAATCTACCTGGAAATGGTTTTTTAACCCATCTAATTACAAATTCAAAAAATTTTTTATTTTCTGGATGTGATGCAATTGAATATGCACGTCTAACAATTTTGTTATCTTCTCCAGGTACTGGCATTCCAATTGTTAAAAATTGACCTGGTTTGAAATCTGGAATTACTCCATCTTCTGGAACAAGACGAAATATGCCAAGATCCTCTTTTAGTAATTGTGTATAAGTTAATGTTGCTTTATTATCTTGAACCATTTCTTAAAAAAGTGAATTTATGTTTAAATATCTTCTGTTAGATTAGCCTAACTCAAATTGAGTTAAATGTTGGTAATTTTTTAAGAAATCGAATCGTTTAGGTTCGATACTGGGCCGGTAGTTCAGACTGGTAGAATACGCGCATGGCATGCGTGGGGTCAAGGGTTCAAATCCCTTTCGGTCCACCATTTAATTAAAAAATTTCAAAATTTTATCAAATTCTGGTTCATTTAATTTCCGTATTTTTTCTAACTCTTCATCTGAAATTTTTTCTTTAATTCTTGTTAATGCATACATTGCACTTTTCACTGCTTCCAAATTTGAATCAAAAATACCTCTATGCAATTCTTTAGATGATTCTTTTGCTTCCAAGTGTCCTAATGCACCATATGCACAAGTTCTCACTAAACCACTAGAATCATTTGTTAATTTTCTAATTTCTTCAATTGCATTTTTTTCGTTTCTATTTGCTAAAACTAACGCTGTGTATGCTCGCACATTTTTACTCTCATAATCTAATCCTAGAATCAAATCTTTCAAAATATCATTTTCATTGAGGAATAAGGTACTGAACACCTCTCCTCTAATTTCTATGTCATCATCATCAAATAATTGTATGATTTCCTGTATGATTTCTGGATCGTTATTTTGAGTTAAAGTCGTTAAGATACTTTTTCTAATTGTCTCATTTTTTAGCGATTTTGAAATTTCCTCTCTGTTCATTCTGTCTTGATTTAAATTATCCTCGTAATATTTTACTCGCATGTCGACCGAACAACGAGACACTGTATTCATAGGCAAGAAACCAATTATGGCCTACGTCACTTCAACGTTAATCCAATTGGCCAACTTGCCTTCTGTCAACATCAAAGCTCGAGGAATGAGTATCGGTAGAGCCGTAGATGTTGCACAAATAATTTCAAGAAAGACCGAAAACTCCGGATATAGCATTGGAAATATATCCATAGGCTCTGAAAGTTTAGAGTCACAAGACGGTAAGACAAGAAATGTTTCCACAATAGAAATTGAAGTAAAGAGAAATACTCAATAAACTCTTTACTAGTTTTTTCTTTTTTATTTTGAATATTTTCCTTCTAATTTTCTAAATTTTGATAATTCTACGATATCGTTAAACTGATCAAAATTAACTAAATCTTTCTTAAGTCTTGTAGTAGTGCCTTTACTCTTTAATTCTTTGAGTATTTTCATTGTTGCAAACGTATTTGCATATAAAATTGATAATGGATATAGTATTAGCTGGAATCCCATTTTATGTAATGTCGAAGTTGAACTAATTGGAGTTGCTCCTCCTTCAATCATATTTGCAACTAAGGGGGCGTTGATTGATTTGCCAATTTTCTTCATTTCTTCAATTGATTTTGGGGCTTCAACAAAAATCAAATCTGCGCCAATTTTTTTATAATATTTACCTCTTTCAATTGCATCATCTAATCCTTCAGTGGCTCTGGCATCTGTTCTGGCAACTATTATGAAATCCTTATCTTGCTTTGCATCTACTGCCGCAGCTAATTTCTCAGCATATTCTTCTTTTTGAACAACCTCTTTTCCTTTCATATGTCCACATCTTTTAGGCCATTTTTGATCTTCAAGAAATATCCCTGATACTCCTGCAACTTGTAAATCTTGAAGTAATTTTTTTACAGTTAATGCATTACCATATCCTGTATCTACATCTACAATTAGTGGCACTGAAATTGCATTTGCTATTCGTCTTGCATTGTCTGTTGTTTCAGATAATCCTATGAATCCATAATCTGGCATTCCTAATAATGTGGCAGATGTTCCATATCCGGTTTGAAACATTGCATCAAAACCTACTTTCTGAGCAATCTTTGCACCTATTGCATCATAAACTCCTGGAACTATCAGAGGTTTTGATTTGTCATTAATTAATTTCCGAAGTTTTTTCATATAGTCTGTCTACTTTTGTTTTATTTATGATTAGCCTATTTCTTGGAATCCATTTCTTTGATTTTTTCTAATTCTGATTGTAAAAACCTCTTGTATTTTTCAATTTCCTGGTTTGTCATACTGCCTACATTTGAACTCAACAAATTACCTAGTATAGTAACTCTCTCCAAAACATCCATTGCCATGAATTTACCAATATTGGTCATTCGCATCATAGTATCCATTTGTTTTTTCATATTCTTGTTAAATGACTCCAAATCTTCTAGGGTTGTTTTTCCTTTATCTGTAATCTGATACTTTCCATTTTCAGATTCTTCAATCAAACCTTCATCTAATAATCTGCCCAATAGTGGATAGATTAATCCTGGAGATGGCTTCCATTCTCCTGCACTTTCTTCAACTGCTGAATCAATAATTTCTTTTCCTGTATGTGGCATTTTTTGTAATTGCTGTAAAATGTAATATCTGGAAAATCCTCTTGGAACTGC
>CALBOT010000158.1 GCA_937896695.1 uncultured Candidatus Nitrosopelagicus sp.
CAAAAAACAAAAATCACTGGTTACACAGCACCAGGTAACAAGTACTTTGCAACAAAACAAAGACTTGCATATCACCCAGAAGCCAAAAAATTTGGTACTTGGATTAAAGATACTCCTGCACCACAAACTGAAAAGCCAAAAGAAGCTCCTAAACCAGCTGAATCTAAACCAGAAGCAGGTGGCGGACCACACGCACACGATGAAAAACCAAAAGCAGATCCTAAAGTTGACGCAGCTGAAAAAGCAAAAGAAGAATACATTGCAAGAATGGCAAAAAAAGGCGCCACTTTACCAAAAGGATTCATCAAAGACGCTAAAGCAGCTGGTGCACACTAATCATTAGTGTAATTCTAGAACATTCTTTTTTCTTTTATTTTCTTAAAACACTTTGAATCATTATAACATATTTTTTCACCAAAAATATTTTTTCTCAGATTTTGAAACTTACTTTTAGAATTAACATCTGAATTAAATACAATCTTTGTAGAGTAACGTCATGGCTGGTCCACATGAACATGACGACAAACCAAAGACTACAAAAAAATCTAAGCCAAAAAAAGCAGCACCAAAAAGAGATGAAAATTTTTGGAGAACTGATGGCGCAAAAGATGAATATGTAGCAGAGTACAAAACTATGGCTAAAGATGGTAAAAGAGGGGCTTCACTATTAGGTCCTCTTCCTGCAAAGTTTGTACCTGATGCTAAAGCAGGAAACACAGGACACTAATCATTAGTGTAAAACAATTTCTTTTTTCTTTTATTTTCTTTAATTTTTTTCTAAATTCATATTATATTTTGAAAAAATTTCACATCATTACATAAATAAATAACCAATGCCATTGCGAATTATGGGTGGACCACACGCACACGATGAAAAACCTAAGAAAGAGGCTAAAGTTGACGATGCTGAAGCTGCAAAAGAAGAGTATTCAGCAAAAATGGCAAAAAAAGGCGCCACTTTACCTAAAGGATTCATCAAGGATGCTAAAGCAAATACAGGACACTAATCATTAGTGTAAAATTCCTTTTTTTCTTTATTTTCAGATCTATAAGATCAGTATGAATTAAATATGAATAGGATGCCGTTTTTTTTAATGACAATCGGTCTTTATTTTGGTACTCAAACTGGTAAAACTGAAACAGTTTGTGGTATAATCAAAGAACAACTAGGCGATGCAGTAGCAAATGCTAAAGATGTAACCGAAAGTGACTTGGCAGACTTTGCCGGTTTAGACGGTCTCATATGTGGCATTCCTACTTGGAATACTGGAGCCGAAGAATTAAGATCTGGAACAGCTTGGGATGACCTATTAGAAAAAATTGGTGCATTAGATCTCAAAGGAAAACCAGTCGCAATATTTGGCTTAGGTGACTCTGTTGGCTATGGACAAGATTATGTCGATGCAATGGAAGAACTACACAGATATTTCGAAAAAGCAGGTGCAAAAATGGTCGGATATGTTAGCCTTGATGGCTATGATCAATTTACTAGTTCAAGATGTTTAATCCCACATCTCAATGAGATTACAGCACCAGAAGATGGTGAAATGTTTTGTGGACTTCCTGTCGATGAAGACAGTGAAAACGAAAAAACAGCAGAACGAGTAGAGAACTGGTGTGCTCAGCTTAAAAAAGAAATGGGAATATAGAAATTCTACTATCCTCATTACAACTCCTTTTTTCAAATTTTTACAAATTTTTGTATATTTTTTTGGAAAAATTTTATGCTGTTACAAAATGCACATAAGCAACTAATTCCCTATTCCACCAATGACGACATCTAAAAAGCGTACAACACGCAAAACTACAACAAAACGTAAATCCACATCTTCA
Organism: uncultured Candidatus Nitrosopelagicus sp.; assembly: GCA_937896695.1. Taxonomy (GTDB): domain Archaea; phylum Thermoproteota; class Nitrososphaeria; order Nitrososphaerales; family Nitrosopumilaceae; genus Nitrosopelagicus. The sequence continues at coordinate 1,834 of CALBOT010000158.1, forward strand.
AGAACAACAAAAGCTGATTTGGAAGCAAAGATTGCTGAATTAGAAAAGCGATTATCAAGTCTTGCTGATGGTGCTGAATCAAAACCAGCTCCAAAGGAAGCTCCAAAACCAGCTCCAAAAGAAGCTCCAAAACCAGCTGAAACTAAAAAACCAGAAGGCGGTGGCGGCCCACATGCACACGATGAAAAACCTGCAGATAAAGCACCACCAAAACCTACTGAGAAAGTACCTTCTGTTCCACTTCATGAAAGATTCCGTGAAATTCCAACCGGAAACTGGAACACACAAAAAGTTGCAATAACTGGTTTCACTGCAGCAAGTAACAGATACTTTGGAAGTAGAGCACTTGTAGCACAAACAAATGTCACACCATCCAACTGGAATGATCAAAAAACAAAAATCACTGGTTACACAGCACCAGGTAACAAGTACTTTGCAACAAGACAAAGACTTGCATATCATCCAGAAGCCAAAAAATTTGGTACTTGGATTAATGATGCTCCTGTTGGTGAACAAACAAAATCTGCTCCACCTCCACCACAAAAATCTGAACCTCAGGTGAGTGCTGGAAGTACATCTGATGGAAAATCAAAACAAGAAAAACTTGAAGATTATGAGAAAGATTACTTGGCACGTCTAGAACAGAAAAAAATTGATGATGCAAAAGCCGCAGCCGAGGCAGCAAAAGCCAAAGCAGCAGCTGCAGCAACAAAAGCACAATCTAATAGAGGTTCATTACCTAAAGGTTTTGGACCTGAAGGTGCTAAAGCAAACACTGGACACTAAACGCCTTTACTCTTCTTTTATTTTTGAAAAGCTTCTAGGACTTCTTTTGCATGTCCCTTTGGTTTCACCTTAGGAAAAACTTTGAAAATTTTACCTTTTTCGTTTACTAAAAATGTACTTCTGTTTATTCCCATAAATTCACGTCCCATGAATTTTTTTAATCCCCAAACCCCGAATTTTTTACAAACTTCTGTCTCTACATCAGCAAGTAAAATGTAAGGTATGTTCATTTTGTCACAAAATTTTCTATGTGATGTTACGTCATCTTTACTTATTCCTACAATTTCTATTCCAGCTTTTTTAAATTTTTTATAATCTTTTGAAAACTCATCTGCTTCTGTTGTACATCCTGGTGTAAAGTCTCTTGGATAAAAATACACAACATACTTTTGTCCTTTCAATTGTGATGATTTTACTAGATTTCCATCCGCATCTTCTAATTGAAATTTTGGTACTGTTTCTCCTTCTTCGATCATATTTTTCAATTAGTTTTTCCAGATAAATATTCTTTGAGAAAAAATTGACTAGAATGTTTTATATGGATAAAATATTCGAAATCGAATATGGTTAATCCACGAGCATGGCTTGCAGAAGCAATTGCAACATTTGGTTTAGTATTCTTTGGACCATTATCTGTAATCCTATCTGCAGCATGGTATGGTGATGGATTATCAACCGAAGCAATAATTTTCATTTCACTTGGTCACGGTGGAATTATCGTTCTAATGGTTTATGCATTTGGACATATTTCTGGTGCGCATATCAATCCCGCAGTTACAATTCCTATGATGATTACCAAAAAAATTGATGTTAAAAATGGAATTGGATACATTTTATTCCAAATCATGGGTGCAATTGTCGCTACTTTGTCATTACAAGCACTATTTCCAGAAATCGGCAAAAAGGTATTCTGGGGTGCTCATGGAGGTCCTAGTGAATTAATCGGAAACAGTATGATGTCTGGGTTAGTAATTGAAATAATTTTGACATTCTTCTTAGTGGTTGTAATCTATATGGTTGCAGTTCACACAAAAGCACCAAAACAAATCTACGGTGGTGCAATAGGTGGAATGGTGTTCTTACTTCACTTAGTAGGTGTACCATTAACAGGTGCATCAATGAATCCGGCACGTTCATTTTCACCAGCAGTTGTATCTGGTGATGCAGGTTTGTGGGAAGTTCAATGGCTATATTGGGTAGGACCAATCATTGGTGGTATAATTGCAGGTGTGGTAATGAATTACTTGTACGTTAAACCAGCTGAAAAAGAAGCATAACTCTTTTCCAAACGTTTTTAACAATTTTTCCAAGTAAATTATTGGGTTCGTAGCTCAGCATGGATAGAGCGAGTGCTTGCGGAGCATTAGGTCGGGGGTTCGAATCCCTTCGGATCCGTTCTAAATTCTATGAAGAAATTACGGCAAAAATTACCTAAAAACAAAATATCTATGTATTTTTTTGGTAGAATAATATTACTTTAAATGATTTTCGAGATGGAATATTTCGGATGTTAAAAGATAAGATTGAAGAGTTAAAAAAAGAAAAGAATGTAGTAATTCTTGCACATAATTATGAAATTCCTGAAGTCCAGGACATAGCTGATTTTGTTGGTGACTCATTAGGACTAGCACGTCAGGCTGCAAAAACTCCTCATAAAACAATTTTGTTTTGCGGTGTACATTTCATGGCTGAAACTGCAGCAATAATTAGCCCTGAAAAAAAAGTACTCATACCTGATGTCAATGCGGGTTGTTCATTATCTGATTCAATAAACCTTGAACAGTTAAAAAAATGGAAATCAGAACATCCAGATGCAATTGCAGTTGGTTATGTAAACACTACTGCTGAAATAAAATCTGAATTAGATTACTGTTGTACATCATCAAACGCTGTAAATGTTGTAAAAGCAATTCCAGATGACAAAGAAATTCTTTTCTTACCTGACATGTTCTTAGGATCTTTTGTCGCAAAAACAACTGGTAGAAAAAATATGTTAATCTGGGCTGGAGAATGCCATGTTCATGCAGGTATTACTCCTGATCATGTAAAAGAAAAATTAAACTCACTTGCAAATGCAGAATTTTTAATTCACCCTGAATGCAGCTGTACCACTCCTATGATGTATGATGTTGCAAATGGAAGTTATGATGCTAATCAAGTGCAAATTCTATCTACTGAAGGAATGATGAATCACGTAAAAAGTTCAAAATCAAACCAATTTGTGGTTGCCACTGAAACAGGTATCTTATATCGAATGAAGAAACAAAATCCAGACAAAAAATTCATTCCTGCATCTGAAAAAGCAGAATGTGAATACATGAAAATGATTACACTAGAAAAAGTCTATGATTCTCTATTAAATGACAAAAATGTAGTTACTGTTCCAAAAGAAACTGCAGATAAGGCTAGATTGGCAATTGAAAGAATGCTTGCAATCAGTTAAGAAATTTCTAAACTCAAATCTATACCGTCAACTGAATTAGTTATACTTCCAACAGATATCATATCCACATTTGTTTCGGCATATTTTGTAATATTTTTTGAATTAATTCTCCCTGATGCCTCCAATGTAACTTTATTTCTTAATTTAAGTTCAGATAATTTCTTTATGGTTTTCTTAATTTGATTTGGAGAAAAATTATCTAGCATTATGATGTCTGCACCTATTTCTGCACACAAAATTGCATCGTTTAGTGTCTCTACTTCAATCTCAATTTTACCTCTAGTTTTTTTTGCTTTTCTTAAAACATCTTCAATTGATTTTTCTACTGCCAAATGATTATCTTTAATCATAATCATCTCATTGAGAGTCATTCTGTGTTTTTCCCCGCCACCAATTTTTACTGCTTCTTTATCAAAAAATCTTAAACCTGGGGCAGTTTTTCTTGTAGCAAAAACTTTGGATTTTGAACCTGTAGATTTGACGAGTTTTTTGAGATTGTTTGTCTGTGTTGCAATTCCACACATTCTTGAGAGAAGATTTAATGCAGTTCTTTCACATGTTAAAACATCTCCAGCATTACCAATTATTTCTAAAATAGTTTGATTTGGCTTTGCTATTTTTCCATCATGTTTGAGAATTTTTGTCTTACATTTTTTTAATGCGAAAATTTCCTTTGCATGCTTTGTACCTGCAACAACAGTTTGTTCTCTAGTTATTATTCTTGCAACAATTTTTTGTTTTGTTAATAATTTACTTGTGATGTCGCCTTTTGAAACATCTTCATCTAAAAATCGTTTTAATTCTCTTTTTGGAGAATATTTCAATTTAAGTTACCTTTAATGCGTATTTGCCTGGTTTGTTAATTCCTAGAGTATTGGCAATTTTTGAGTTAGTTGGTTTTACAATTAGTACTATACCATTCCAATCTGGTGAAAGGTCTGTTGACTTGCATACTGGACAAACTTTTGCTGTTGTTACACATCTGCATTCTCTACAAGCTAATTCTTTTGCCAATTATTTTTCCTCAACAACAACTTCTTTTGCATCAACTTCTTCGCCATTGGCTTTTGCAATTTCTTCTTTAATCCATTCTTCTGTACCTAGGAATGGTTGTCTACAAGTAATTCCAATTTTTCCCATTGTGGCTGCCTTGCCTAATGACACTGCAGTAATTCTAGTTCTTAACATGGATCCAACTTTTAATGTTCTTCCACTTTGATTTGCAATTATCATTCCTGATGCTACATCACTTTTCAAATAATCATCCATAACTTGTGACAAGTGTAACAATGCATCAGTTGGTCCAATTCTTACAAATGCACCAAAGTCTGTAATGTCTACAATTTCACCTTGAACAATTTCTTGTAATTTTGGATAAAATGTTAATGCTTGAAATTCTACTCTGTGGAATGTACCGCCATCACCAGGAATCATTTTTCCCATTGGTTCCACTTTTGCATCCATCACCATGATGATGTATCCTAACTCCTGATTGATCATACTTTCATATTTTGATTTCAAAATGCTTTCTGCAGCTTTTTTCAGTGTTGAACCAAATAGGCTTGGCGGAATTCTTACAATATCTACTAGGGTTGAAACAGAAAACAATTTCATTTTTTTGTTGAAATTTTTATTTATGAACCTTTGGGTATTTTTCAAGATTTTTTCAAAAAATTTCAATTTTTTTGGCATGTATATGCCTCATTTCACCATAATTTTCTAATTAGTTTGGACTAAGTAAAGAATATTTTAAATGAAGAGAATGAGTAATCTGCACTATGGTTGGCGTAGATCAAGTATTGGAAAAATTGGCAACAGTTGTTGACCCTGATTTGAAAAAAGATATTGTTTCGATGGGAATGATAAAAGATCTTGAATTAAACTCAGGTGATCTAAAATTCACTTTAGAATTAACCACTCCTGCTTGCCCATTCAATGACGAAATTGAAGCTGACGTTAGAAAAGTAATTGATGACATTGATGGTATTGAAAATTTTGATATGAAAGTTACCGCAAAAGTTATGGAAGGTCGTTCTCTTGATGATGATTCACTAGCTACAGTCAAAAATGTAATTGGTGTTGCTAGCGGAAAAGGCGGTGTTGGAAAATCCACCGTATCGTTGAATCTTGCACTTGCATTATCTCAAACAGGTGCAAAGGTTGGATTACTTGATGCAGACATCTATGGACCAAGTATCCCGTTGATGTTGGGAATGAAAGATGGCGCAATGGAAGTAGAAGATAACAAATTACAACCTGCAACATTTAATGATCTTAAAGTTGTATCTTTTGGATTCTTTGCAGAACAAGAACATCAGGCAGCAATTTATCGTGGACCTATAATTTCTGGAATTTTAAAACAATTTTTAGTTGACACAAACTGGACTAACCTTGATTATCTTATAGTTGATCTTCCTCCAGGTACTGGTGATATTCCATTAACACTAGCACAAACAATTCCGATTACTGGAATTTTAGTTGTAACTACGCCGCAAGATGTTGCAAGTAATGTTGCAGTAAAAGCAATTGGAATGTTTGACAAGCTTAACGTACCAATACTTGGAGTTGTAGAAAACATGAGTTATTTCTCATGTCCTGATTGTTCAAACAAACATTACATCTTTGGTAATGGTGGTGCAAAAAAGATTAGTGAAAAACATGAAATTCCATTCTTAGGAGAAATTCCATTGAATTCTGGAATTATGGAAGGTTCTGATTTAGGTAAGCCTGTCATGATGACAAATACCGAATCACCTAGTGCAGATGCATTTAGAATTGCAGCAAAAAATGTTGCAGCACAGTGTAGTATTGTTGCAGCAAAACTACAAGAAGAAATACAAGCAGAAGCTACTACAAACTAGTACATGATTTTACCTTCAAACCTACGTGATGAATTAAAAATTCCTCTGGGAAAATTAATTCCAAATCATTCATCTGAAAAAGAATCTTACATTCGACAAGTCTATTCTGGAAAAGTTGTAATTACTGTTGGAGATGCAACATCTGAATTACTTTTAGGCATGGGCTTGATTCCGTTTTTACACATAGTTGACGGACAAGAAAAACGTGTGAAACGTTCTCCTCCTGAAACTGAATCAATCAATACTGAATTAACCATAAAGAATAATCCCGGTGAAATAAGCACTGAGAGTTTTAATCTTGTGAAAACCATTTTTAATCAAAAACCTCCTATTCGATTACTAGTTGACGGTGAAGAAGATTTGTTGGTCTTACCTGTATGCATATTTGCGCCTGAAAATTCAGTTGTAATGTATGGCCAACCAAATGAAGGATTAGTCGTTGCTGAGATAACTGACGAAGTCAGAGACAAGGTTCAAAAAATAGTAAATCAAATGAAATAAGGGATGATGAGACGGTGGCTGTATGACTTGTGATTACAACACTAAACTCTGACCATCTTTTACACTTTGCCAAGATCATTTGACATAATCCAATAAAATCTGAAATTCTGAATCTAATCATGAATCTAGATGATGATCTCCGTTTGATAATATTGGAAAAAGTAGGAATTTATTCAAAAAGATTCTCGACTCCTGAACCACAAGTCTTCTTTACTAACAAAGAAGTGATGTCTGCTCCAAAAGAAATCACTGAAGGCTGTAGAACTACTGCCTACAAGTATTATGGAGTCTCATACATGGAAAAAAACGCCATATTCATCAATGTAAAGAAAATCCCTGATGAGAAGACTTTGGAAAACACAATTGTACATGAATTGATTCACCAAAGATTTCCATATTTGAGTCATGGTAAAAGATTCAACAAATTAGTCCGTCAGGGCTTGCGTGGAAAGACATTTGATCCATACAGGAAAAGGAATTCTACCAAAATCTCTTGTTGATTTATATTCTTCACAGATTCGTTTTTCAAATATACGATGGCTAATAATATTCTAGGTCTACCTTTCGAGGTAATTATTCCAATTCTTGCCGCAATAGCATCATTTGCAGTTGCTGCTGGATATACTGGCTGGGTTGCTAAACAAAACCCTGGTACAAAACAAATGCAGGAAATATCTGAAGCCGTAAGAGTTGGTGCAGCAGCATTTTTGAGACGCGAAATGAGAATTATTGTTCCAATAGCAATTGGATTATCTGTTATTATTGGATTCTTTATTGGTGATTCAAACGGAATTGCCTTTGCAGTAGGTGCAACACTATCTGCAGTTGCAGGATTCATCTCACTAAAAGTTACAGTAAAGGCTGCAGTAAGAGCAGCACATGCAACAGGCTCTGGATTAGGAAAAACTTTCGCTATTACATTTAGAGGCGGTGCAACAGTAGGTCTTGCAGTTCCTGCAATGGCATTGGCTGCAACCGCAATTTTATACATGATCTATCCAAACCCAATCACCATTGCCGGTATAGGAATTGGTGCAAGCCTAATTGCATTGTTCATCAGAATTGGCGGTGGAATTTTCACAAAGGCTGCAGATATGGGTGCAGACTTGGTAGGTAAAGTAGAAGCAAACATTCCTGAAGACGACCCACGAAACCCTGCTACAATTGCAGATAACGTAGGTGATAATGTAGGAGATGCAGCAGGCATGGGCTCAGACGTATACGAATCATACATTGTAACAATTTTAGCATCATTACTAATTGCAGCACTAATTGGTTCACCAGAAAACTTTGCATACCCAATCTTAATTGGAGCATCTGGATTAGTAGCATCAATCATTGGTACTGCAACAATTGGTTCAAGAAAGATTACTGATGTGATGAAGCCGCTGAACATTTCATTTTATGTATCAGCAGCAATCGCAATTGCACTAAACTTTGTATTCACTTATGTGATTTTGGGAACAACTCCAATTGCTTACGCACTATTTGGCGCTACAGTCATCGGTGTAATTCTGGTTCCAGTAATACAAAAGATTACAGACTATTACACAAACGCAAACTCTAAACCTGTTGTAGAAATTTCTGAATCTGCAAAGTGGGGTTATGCATCATTAACATTAATGGGAATTATCAAAGGCTTACAATCAACTGGACCATTCATGATTGCACTAGTTGCAGCAATTATCATTTCATTTGCAATTACATCTGCAGCAGCACCAGAAGGTACTGACCCATTACTATACGGAATCTTTGGTACCTCACTGACTGCAATGGCTATGCTATCTCTTGCAGGAATTGTTCTTTCAATTGATGCATTTGGACCAATTGCAGACAATGCAGGCGGTATTGTAGAAATGACAGAAATGGGTGAAGAAAATCGTAAAATTACTGATGAAATTGACGCAGTCGGAAATACGACAAAGGCTGTAACCAAAGGCTTTGCAATTGCAAGTGCAGCACTAGCAGCATTGGCAATGATTCAAGCATTCCAGTTTGAAGCATCACACTATTTCCAAGACATGGTAATTGACTATGGTTTATCAAACCCATCAGTTATCATCGGACTCTTAGTTGGTGGATTAATTCCATTTATCATCACAGGCCAGTTAATCAGCGGCGTAGAACGTGCAGCAAAGAAAATGGTCTATGAAGTAAGAAGACAGTTCAAAGACGATCCTGAAATTTTAACCGGTAAATCAAAACCAGATTATGCAAAATGTGTAGACGTTGCAACACTTGCATCAATTGGTGAATTATGGAAATCCGCATCAGTAGCAGTAGCAGCACCAATCATTGTTGGTGTATTGTTAGGTCCATCTGCAGTAGCAGGTCTCTTAATGGGAGCAGTTGTATCTGGAATCTTCTTGGCATATCACTTGGCAAACACCGGTGGTGCATGGGACAATGCAAAGAAACTAATCGAAATGAAAGGTGAAAAGGGTACTGAAGAACACAAAGTCGCAGTAGTCGGTGATATCATTGGTGATCCTTACAAAGACACAGCAGGTCCTGCACTAAACACAGTAATCAAACTCTTAAACACAATTGCAATCGTATTCGTACCTGTATTCTTTGCAATTATCGTGTTATAGTAAAACACTATATCTTTTAGAGAATTATAGTAATCGTGTTATCTAAAACCATCTTCATGTTCATAGGTTGCATATTTGGAAGTGTTGCAGGAATATTTCCAAGTAATCTGATAATGTTTTACGGCTTTACAACTGAAACATTCACCATGTCAATTCCGTTTATCGTAGTGGGCGTAGTAGGAGTTGTAGTCTGCTTTCACTTTGCTCACAAAGCAGAAAATGTTCAGTCTGAAATGTAAGTCAAAATTACTTTCTTATCTAAAGTGTCTTTAATTTTGTAATAGAAATCATTCTTTTATTATCTCTAGCAGAAAATGTTGAATTTTTCTCAACTAATTCATGATCACCGAAGTATATTTCATCCCAACTTCCATCTTCTTCAACATGAATTACCAAGATTAAATCAGCTTTACCTCTAAATCCAATCTGTTGGGCGGCATGATTGGTTTTGATTTGAACCGTCTTTCCATCTTTTGTTATTGCAACCAAGCCCCATTTAGACTCTGTCCATATTCCTTCTATGGGATCTAATGGCCTGTCTTTAAAAAACATTTCAATAGCTTGTTCCGTTGTTACTGGACCATTTTTATAAGTTGACCAGTATGGACTTGAGCTCTCATATGCAAATATTTTTTGGAAAGTAAAAATCTGAAATACAGCTAAAAATACTAGAAGTTTTAACTTAAGTTTCATAATAAAACTTTATCATTGTTGCAAGAATGTTGCCAAGTCAAAAGTATTCAAAGATTATTGTTGTAACTAAACATTTATTTAAACTTTTATAATTGATTTGTAATCAATAGGTCCGCGGTTCGA